>JACQMY010000024.1 GCA_016203305.1 Candidatus Woesearchaeota archaeon | reverse complement strand
GTGTTGAGCCTCCGAAGGGTGTTCTTTTGCATGGTCCTCCGGGCACTGGTAAAACCTTGCTTGCCAAGGCTGTTGCAAACGAGACTAATGCGCATTTTATCTCGATTAATGGTCCTGAGATTATGAGCAAATATTATGGTCAGTCTGAAGAAAACTTAAGGAAGAAGTTCGAGGAGGCTGAAAAGAATGCTCCAAGTATTATTTTTATTGACGAGATTGATGCCATTGCGACTAAGCGTGAGGAGACAAAGGGGGAGGTTGAGCGTCGTGTTGTTGCTCAATTGCTTGCTTTGATGGATGGTTTGAAGTCGCGTGGTCGTGTTGTTGTCATTGCTGCTACCAATGTTCCTAATATTTTGGATCCTGCGTTGCGTCGTCCTGGTCGTTTTGATCGTGAGTTGGAGATTGGTGTTCCGAATAAGGAGGGCAGGTTGAATATTCTTAAGATTCATACTAGAAACATGCCGTTGGATAAGGATGTGAGTTTGAAGGAGCTTGCTGCTGTTACGCATGGTTTTGTTGGTGCTGATCTTGCTTCTTTGGCTAAGGAGGCTGCGATGATTGTATTGCGTCGTGTTTTGCCTGAGTTGAAGTATGATAAGGATGAGCCCTTGCCTAGTGAGTTGTTGGAGAAATTGCATATTCATAAGAAGGATTTCAAGGAGTCTTTGAAGGTTGTTCGTCCTTCTGCTTTGCGTGAGGTCCTGGTTGAGATTCCGAATGTTAAATGGCAGGATATTGGTGGCTTGGAGGTTGTTAAGCAGGAGTTGAAGGAGGCTGTTGAGTGGCCTTTGAAGCATCCTGAGGTGTTTAAGCGTTTGGGTGTTCGTGCTCCGCGTGGCATTTTGATGTATGGTGCTCCTGGTACTGGTAAGACTTTGCTTGCCAAGGCTGTTGCGAATGAGAGTGAGGCTAACTTTATTTCTGTTAAGGGTCCTGAGTTGTTGAGTAAGTGGGTTGGTGAGAGTGAGAAGGCTGTTCGTGAGGTTTTCAAGAAGGCTCGTCAGGCTGCTCCTAGCATTATCTTTTTTGACGAGATTGATAGTATTGCTCCGCGTCGTGGAATGAGTAGTGATACTAATGTTACTGAGCGGGTTGTTAACCAGTTGTTAACGGAGATTGATGGTTTGGAGGGCATGCATGATGTTGTTGTTATTGGCGCTACAAACAGGCCTGACATTATGGATACTGCTTTGTTGCGTCCTGGTCGTTTTGATAGGATTATTTTGACTCCTGTGCCTGATTATTCTGCTCGTTTGGAGATTGTTAAGGTTCATGCTCAGCAGATGCCTTTGAAGGATGTGAATGTTGAGGAGCTTGCTGAGAAGATGGAGGGTTATGTTGGTGCTGATATCGAGGCTGTTTGTCGTGAGGCAGCAATTATCGCGTTGCGTGAAAACATGCAGACCAAGTCTGTCGGCATGCAGCATTTTGAGGCTGCTTTGAAAAAGGTTCCTCCGAGCGTTACCAAGGATGTTGAGAAGATGTATGAGGACTTAAGAGAACGTTTCCGCGGCGCAAGAGCCAAGGAAATGAAGGAAGAGCTGCCGATTTATTTTGGTTGACTTCTAAACATTAATTACTAATAGCTAACAGCCAATCGCCTTCATCCTAATACCTTCTTCCTTCGTCCCGTTACCTTTATATACTGTCACTGTGCAGTGCTAACTGTGAGAAACTGGATCGCTTTGCTCGGAGTTTTGTCTTTTGTAGTTCTTATTCCGCTCGCCTTGCTTAACAGCACGTCTGGATTTATTCCTGAGTTGTTTGTTTTTGCCGGCTTGACTTTGTTTTTCTGGTGGACTTACGACTCTTGGCGTTTGAATGACGTTATTTTCACATTGCTCGTGCTCGGTTTGCTTTCGCACGCAATGGGCATTCTTGGCTGGTATGGGAATTCTCCTTTGCCTGTCCAGTGGGACCACATTTCTCACTTTTTTGGCTTGCTTCCTTGGAGCTTGTTGTTTTTCCGTTTTGTCGAGCAGTGGATGAATGCTCGTATTTTTTCATTGAGGAACTTTTTGCTTTTGCTTGTCGTGTTTGCTTCTGCTTCTGGTGTTGGTGCAGTGATTGAGTTGTCTGAATTTGTTGGCTTTTTGCAGCTTGGCTTTGGCGATGGCGCGTTTCAGTTTGGTACTGGTGATGGTTTAGAGACGCTCGCGGGCGCTACTGATAAGATTGATGATATTGGCGGTGGCTGGATTAATACTGGGTGGGATTTGTTGTTTAACACGCTTGGCATTCTTATTGGCATGGCAATAATGATAGTTATCCGCGCTGGTGTTAGAAAGCCAGAACGTGCGTATTATTTTGAGGATGTTGGCGAGTGGTCGAAGAAGGTCAGCTAGTCAGTCGTTTCAACATTTCCGCTATTTTTTGCCCGCTGGCTTTGCCGCGTAGCTGGCTCATAACTATGCCGATGAGCGCGTTAAACGGTTTTCCTTTGTTGGCTTCAATTATTTTCTTGACTTCTCTTTCTAGTTCTGCGTCAGATAGTGAGCGGTATTTGTGTAATACTTCCTTGACTGGTTTGTTTTCTTTCAGAATTTCTAAAACGCTTTCTTTGCTGATTTGTTCTGCATCTAATGCTCCTAGTAGAAGAGCATAATCTTCATCGCTTGGGCTGATGTCAATGTTGTATTGTCGTTTGATTGTTTTGTCTGATGTCAATAGTAGTTCTGCGATGTATGCTGGCTTTAGTTTCTTGAAATTAGGCACTGCTCCATCGAATAATTCTGTTTTGTCTGATTTTGCGCATAATTCTGCCAGGTCTTTTCCAAGTCCTAGTTTTTCATAGCGTTTGATCTTGTTTTCTATTAGCTCTGGCAGTTCTACTGAGTCAATTAGTTTTTTCGTTAGTCTTACTGGCAGCACGTCTGTTTCGGGGTACATTCTTGCTGCTCCTGGCATTGCGCGTAAGTATGTTGTTGTTCCGTCTTCATTTGCTTTTCTGACTTCTTTTGGAACACCGATTAAAGCGTCTTTTGCTCGTTGTATTGCTGCGTGTATTGCTTTTTCTGCTTGTTCTTTTCCTGCTGCTACTATGATAAATGCGTCTTCTGTTGCGCAGTCAAAGTGTTTTTTTAGTTGGTTTGTTTCTTCTTGTGTTATTCCGTAGTTTGGTAGTTCGTCTGAGTGGAATATGCCGCTTACTCCTGCGTGGGTTTTTGCTCGCTCGCTTAACTCTGTTCCAAGTCTTTTGTTTGGCTGTAGTTCTTTGCCTAGTATGCCTGCAAAGCCTCTTATTTTGGTGCCCAGAACTACTCCGTTCGCAAGTGCTTTTTGTATGATTTTGCTTTGGCTTTTGCTTAGTAAGCTGGTTGCGTCTATGATGTGTCCGTTTACGTCTTTTACGTCTCTTTTCTTTAGTTCTTCTTTGATTTCCAGTAGTCTTTCTTGTCTTTGTGCTTCGAGTTTTACTAGTGTTGGTAGTTGTTTGAGTTCTTGTGTTCCTTTGATTTCTACTCTTGTTCCACCGTCTATTGAGACGTTTACGTCTTGTCTTATTGTGCCTAGTCCTCGTTTGACGTTTACGCTTCGTAATATTAAGCCGAGTTTCTCTGCTATTTCCATTGCTTGTTCTGGGTCATGTATGTCTGGTCCTGTTGAGATTTCAAGTAGTGGTATGCCTATTCGGTCTAGTCTGAATGTTGTTTTGTCTTGTTCATCTTTTATCAGCCTGGCGCTGTCTTCTTCGATGATTATTGTTGGTATGGTTATTCCTGCGAGTTTTCCGTTTATTGCTACAAGTCCTGTTCTTTGGAATCCTGTTGTGTTGCTTCCGTCTACTACTGTTTTGCGCATTACTTGGACTTCGTCAACAAATTGGCTATCTAGGAGTTTTCCTACTTTTATTGCGATTTCTAGTGCTTCTTTGCGCAAGTTTCTTGGTGGTTCTTCATCGAGATCAACAAGGCAGGTGTTTTTGTCATAGCATTCGTAGTGGTAGGTTTTTCCTTTCATTGATTGTTGTGCTGCTGCTATGTCTACTTCTCCTGTTTCTCCTACGACTGCTCTGAGTTTTCTTTTGATAGTGTAGTCTGGCGCTTCTTCTCTTACCTGGCTTGGGCACTCGCAGAATAGTTTGTTCGTGTCTAGTTGTTGGTGGATTTCTAGTCCGCAGGTGACGTTCACTTTCTTTGCCATACAATGTCTCCTTGTTTCTTGATGATTTTGATGCGGTGTAGTGGTATCATTGTTTCCTTGCCATTCTTGTCAATGGCCATAAATCCTTCGTCAATGCGTTTGATGTCTGTGTACTTGATTGGTACGAGTCTTCCAAAATCAAGGTACTCGAGGGCATACTCGTCTGGTTTTTCTCTTTTGTCCCATTTGATTTTGTTGAGGTATTCATTTGCTGTTATCATAGTAAAAAGCTGTCATCAAGTTCTCGCATTGTGTATTCTCCTGCAATGTTCTGTTTCATGAACTCTACAGGGTCTTTTTCTGTTAGCGCCACGCATAGTTTTGCGTATGCTGTTTCTGGTAGCATGTCTGCCAGGTATGTTACTCCGAGGCCCATGCTTACTTTTCGAAGGTTGGTGTACGTGTATGGGTGTACTCTTCCATAGACTGTTTGTGAGCATAGCACTGTTGTTACGCCTGCTTTGGCTGCTTTTGCGATTGCTGGTCCTAGGCTTTTCTGGGTTATTGGTATGTGTCCGAGGGCTGTTGCAGCTATTACAATGCCCTTTATTTTCTGCTTAAGATGGTATTCGATGATTCCCAGGTCCATGTCTGGATGGACTTGGATGAGTGCTACTTGGTTGCTTATTTTTCGCACGCTTGGCTTGGCATCATTGCGTTTGCGGTAGTTTTCATTTGTGATTTCTATCGTGCCGTTTGTTTTTACGTGAGCGAGTGGCTCGTCATTTATCGCGTGGAATGCGTCTCTGCGTGAGGTGTGCATTTTGCGTACTTTTGTTCCTCGTAGTAGTGTGCAGTAGTCGTCGTTCATTGTTGCGTGCATGCAGATTGCCACTTCTGCTCCGTTCCATTTTGCTGCTGCTGTGACCGCACATACCATGTTCATGAACGCGTCGCTGCTTCCTCGGTCTATGCTTCTTTGCGCTCCTGTGATAATGACTGGTTTGTTCAAATCTTTGATTAGGAAGCTCAATGCAGCCGCGCTGTAGTGCATTGTGTCTGTTCCGTGTGTTATTACGATGCCGTCAACATGGGAGAGTTCTTTGACGGCTGCTTCCGCCATTGTTTTCCAGTCTGTTGTTGTTGCGTCTTCGCTCATTATGCTCATGATTTTTGATGCTTTGATGTTTGCTATTTGTTGTAGTTCTGGGCACATGTTTACAAAGTCTTCTGCAGTGTAGTCTGCATACACTCCTCCTGTTCTGTAGTCTATTCTGCTGCTGATTGTTCCGCCTGTGCTTAGGATGGCTATTGTTGGTAGCTCAGGATTGTGTTTGGCTGCCTGTTTTTTGGCGAGTGGTGCTTTGTACGTTTCCAAAATGGTTGTTTTCTTGATTTTTTTTGTTTCTATGCCTATGTTGTATCCTGTTTTGAGTTTGATGATTGTTATGTCGTTGCTAAGAAGCTCTGGTCTTGGGAGGAGTGTGCCTTCAAAAATTCCTTCTGTTGTTTCAAGCTTGACTTTGTCTCCTGGCTGTGCTTGCATGGTGTTTTCGGAGTTTGGTCTGTTTAAAAATTTATGCGCTTAGTCTTCTTCCTTCCACCTTCATCCTTCGTCTTAATACCTAAATCCTAACGCCTAATACCTTCACCCTCCATCCCAAATTCCAAGAAACCTTTATAAACCCATCGTCGATAATATAGTCTATGTTGCAGTACCTTTTGTGGGGTATTACGTTCCTCACGTTGTGGTTGACGCTTGTCTGGCTGAACTTTTTGTTTTTGCTTGTCCGAAGGCCTTCAAAGGAGTTGCTTCCTAAGGTTACTTTTGGCATTCCTGTTTGGAATGAGGAAAAAACTGTGGTAAGGACTTTGAAGTCTTTGATCGATCTTGACTATCCTGCGAAGGAGATTTTTGTGGTTAATGATGGGAGTACTGATGGTACTGCGGAAGTTGTTTCTGAATTTGTTAAGCTGCATCCTGAGGTTGTTTTGATTAACAAGCCGAATGGTGGTAAGGCTTCTGCTGTTAATGTTGCTCTTGAGCATGCTTCTGGCGAGTTATTTGCAGTTATGGATGCCGACAGTAGGGTTGAGCGTGATGTTTTGCGCTGGACTGTTCCGCATTTTAAGGATGAGTCTGTTGGCGCTGTTATTAGCAGGATTCGTGTTGATGAGCCTAAGAATTTTTTGCAGCGAATGCAGCGTTTTGAGTATGTTATGTCTTCTTTGACAAGGTTTGTCATGCATAATTTTGGCACTCTTGCTATTACTCATGGTGCGTGCAGCGTTTTTAATCTTAAGACTTTGCGTAGGCTTGGTGGCTTTGTGAGGGATCGTGAGAACTTGACTGAGGATTTGGAGATCGCTTTGCGGTTGCGTAATGCTGGTTATCAGGTGGTTATGGAGCCTAAGGCGATTTCTTACACGCACGTTCCAAGTACTGTTAAGACTGTTTGGAAGCAGCGTACTCGTTGGAGTCGTGGCTATATTTACAACTTGTGGCGTTATAGGCATATGTTGTTTAGCAAAAAGCATGGTTTGCTTGGCACGTTTCAATTGCCTGTTAACGTTTTGGCTGTTGGCTTGTTGATTTTGAATATTGGCTTGATTTCTTTTGATACTTTGGATCGTTGGAAGGATTTTGTGCTTCGTTCCTTGACGATTGATGGTTATTTTTGGACTAAGGTTTTGAGCTTGCCTACTTTGAAGGAGTTTGTTTTGGCTCGTAACGTGCAGGTTACTTTGCCTCTGCTTATTACTTTCGTGCTGGGCATGTATTTGATTTATGTTGCGCACCGCATGTTCAGGGAGCGTTTGTCGCGTAATGTTGTGCCGTTTGCAGCCTACACGCTTGTCATGCCTTATTTTAGCGCGATTAACTGGTTGTCCTCTATTGCTAAGGAAGTTCGCAGGTCTAAGAGGACTTGGCGATAAGCTTTATAAATCATGTTCTAGCTTTTTCGTAGTGTGGGCTGGTAGCTCAACTTGGATAGAGCAGCAGCATCCTAAGCTGAAGGTTGTGGGTTCAAATCCCATCCAGCCCGTACCGTATGTACATCCTCAAACACTTTCCAGAAGATTTCATCGTTGACGAGGTTAGCACGATAGTTCCAGAACCAAGTGGAAAGTTTTTATATTTTCGTTTGAAAAAGAGGGGTTTGAATACTGTTGATGCGCTCAAGAATATTGCTGTGCAGTTGGGTGTGTCTATGAAGCGTTTTTCTTTTGCCGGCTTGAAGGATAAGAATGCGGTTACTTCTCAGGTTTGTTCTGTTGATGGAATTTGCAAAGAGACTTTTGAGCGTGTTTCTTTGGAGAACATCAAGTTGGAGGTTCTTGGTTTTGGTGACGAGCCTGTTCATCTTGGTTGCTTGGAGGGCAATTTGTTCAGGGTTGTTGTTCGCAATTTGGATGTTCTTCCAGCAATTAATTCTAGGTTCAGGAATTTGTTTGGCGAGCAGCGTTTTAGTGAGCAGAATGCTGATGTTGGCAGGCATCTGGTGAAGCGCGAGTTCGAATTTGCTGCTCGTTTGTTGAATGTCTCTTCAGGAAGGGATTTGGTTGGTGCTTTGCGTAAGTATTCCAGGAAGCGGTTGTTGTTTTTCGTTCACGCTTATCAGAGTTTGTTGTGGAATCGCGCTGCGTTGCTTACTTCTATGGATCGTTTGCCTGTTGTTGGCTTTGGCACTGTTGTCGATGACGAGGCCACCAAGCAAGTTTTGGCTGAGGAGGGTGTTCGTTCTAGTGATTTTGTGATTCGTGAACTGCCGGAGGTTAGTGCTGAGGGTGCTGTTCGTGAGGTTTGGGTTGTTGCAGAACAATTGAAGGTTGGCAAGCTTGAGTCTGATGAGTGTTTTCCTAGCAAGAATAAGGTTGTGTTGGAGTTTTTCTTGAAAAAGGGTTGTTACGCGACAGAATTCGTCCGGCAAAATTTTCAACCACACGTTAACAACTAATAGTCAATAGCTAATTGAGGTTGAAGGTATAAGGTGGAAGGATGAAGACGTCTATCTTCGCCCTTCTTCCTACAACCTAATACCTTCTTCCTTCACCCTGATGGCTATCAATAACCATGCAGACTTCTTTGAAGACTTCATCGATTTTTCTGCCTGCATTTATGCTGTGCACGATGTGTCTTGGTCTGTAATATTCTATTAATGGTTCTGTTTCTTCGCGATAGGTTTCCAGTCTTTTTTTGATTGCTTCTGGCTTGTCGTCTTCTCTTTGTGCGAGTTTTGTTCCGTCTTTGTCGCACGTGTTTTTATTTTTTGGCGGGCTTTCTTGTCCGTAGATTGCTCTGCATTTCGGGCAGTGTTGTCTGCTTGACAGTCTTTTGATCCCTTCTTCGTCTGTGAGTTGTAGTTCTATTACCAGGTCTATGTTGGTTATTTCGTCTAGTGCTTCTGCTTGTGTTATTGTTCTTGGGACGCCGTCTAGTATGTTGTTTTCCACCAGGTTTTGTTTGACTAGTTTTAGGATTAACTTGTCTGGTACGAGTTTGCCTTGCGCTATTCCTTTTTCAATTGCGAGTGCTGCAGGGTCTTTTTTCTCTATGCCTTGTCTTATGATGTCTCCTGTGCTTAGGTGTTTGTAGCCGTATTTTTTAGAGAGAAGTTGTGCTTGGGTTCCTTTTCCGCTTCCTTGCGGTCCAAGGATTATTATGTTCATCTTTCACCCTAGGTATTCAAGTATTTCTTTTGGCTCGACGTGTTTTTGCCAGCACTGGCGTATTTTTCTGATGAATGGTATTGCTTGTTTTTTCTCACTGGCCCATAGGTCGTGTATTTTTCTTATCGTGTCCGCATCTGTCTGGTCTTCTGTGATAAGGTCTGTTTCTATTAATAGGCGGTAGTGTTCCATTAAGTGTCTGAAGACGTCCAGGAGTTGTTTTTTGTCTCCATTGGTGAAGCATCTGCATTCATACATGTCTGTGAAGCTATTGGGGTCTGGTGTTATTGCTCTTTCTAGGATGTCGAGTATTGGTTCCATTTTTTCCCCTATTTTTCGCTTTATCGCTCTGAGCAGGAATTCTTCCTGGTCTATCAAGCTGAGCTCAAATTCGTGGTTGATGTGCGCGTAGTCCGGCAATATTGGGAATTCTTTCTTGAGTGCGTCGTATTGTTGTTTGTCCATGTGTTGGCATCTTCGTGCTGATTATTTAAGGCTTGCGCCACCAAACCTTTTTAAATTGACTGATGGCTATCGGAAATATTGCCTTCGTAGCTCAGTCGCAGAGCATCTGCTTCGTAAGCAGAGGGTCGGGGGTTCAAATCCCTCCGAAGGCTTCCAGCGTCACCTTTATATACTTCCGGCGTGTTGTGTTGTGTAATGAAAAAGAGGGTTTTGTCGTTGTTTGTCATGTTTGTATTTCTTTCGTCGATTGTTTCTGCTGTTAAGGAGGTTGACTCAAAGGAGGCAATGCCTAGTGATCCTGCTGCTTTGAGTGATCAGATGGACAAAGCGGTGGAGGAATTGAAGCAGACAGATGCGGAGATTGAGTCTGCTCGTGCTGAACTGGAGAAGCTGAATAATTTGATGCAGAAGGTGTTGGACGAGCCTGATTCGTTGACTGAGGAGCAGGCAAGGCTGAAGTATCCTGGTTTGTTTGAGGGTTCTGGTCCTATGGGTGCGTCTGGTCCTTCGGGTGCTGTTGTTTCTGCTGCTGACTTGGCTGTTTGTTCAAAGCCGTCGAGGGTGTCTGGTTTTGCTGTTGCTGACATTCCATGTAGTAAGGCTGCCTCGCAGGGTTTTATTTATGATTCCGAGGTTGAGTGTAAGAAGGGTTGCAGTGCTCCTTGTGTGAGTTCTCCTTTGGGCAGGGTTGTTCGTCCTGAAGTTAAGGATGCTCCTTTGTCTAAGACGTGTTGGAAGTGTGCTGCCGAGCAGAAGAATGTTGTTGTGAACGTTAACGTGTGCATCAACATTAAGATTATCATCATCAAGAAGATTACCATAAAGATTAACATTTTGCTGGTTAAGATTAAGGTGCTTATTCAGAAGAGGATTAACATTTACATCAGGATTATTAACATCAAGATTTTGATTATTAAGATTTGTTTCAAGAGGCCGACTGAGACTGTTTGTCCTCCTAGGACTGTTGAGCGTCCTATGACCGGTGTTCCTGTTACTCAGCCTCGGGAGGGGTTGCGTATTCCAAACTTGCTTACTCCGCGGCCGGTTACCGAGACGGCTTGTTCTTGTCCTGAGGGTACTTCCACGCAAGGTCCTGATCCGAACTTGATTTTGGAGGAATTGCAGCGGTATAGGTGTGTGTCTGGCGCATCTATCAAGGTTGGTGGTTCTCGTCAGGGTAATTGTCCGCCGTGTTATGGTCGGCCGCAGATTAGCGTGAATCCTACTCCTCCTGTGTGTAGGGGCACTCCGTGTGGTGATGTTGCGTGTGATGGTTCTGCTCAGTGTGCTTGTCCTGATAAGCCGAATTGTGTGCTAACTGTTCGTTGTACTTGGGGTGGTTGGAAATATGCTGGCCAGAACCAATTTGTTCCTGTTGTTGGCGCGGGTTGATGACTGCTGTCGCATGTTCCTCATTCTGGACTAATATCTAACAGCCACTGGTCAAGTGTTAACAATTAAAAACCAACAGCCAAGAACCAATAGCCAACATCCTTCTTCCTACAACCTACTGCCTAACACCTACAACCTAATACCTTCTTCCTTCCCCCTTTCAATATACGTACAATACTACTATATGCACCATAATAATATATTTCTAGTGTGTTTATAGGTATTTCAGAGAGAACAGTGATTGGATGAGCGCGAACAAGAAGCGAGCGCAATGGTTCGCGCAAAACAGGCTGTGTGCTGAGCGCAAAACTCACACACAAATGCTAAAGGCCACAGCTTTCCACGTTTTCACTGGTCTCTTCAGACAGCCGTGTAGCTTGAGAAGTCAAGTGCAATGGCAACAATAACAGGCATTGGCAAAGCGCATGGGGTTTTTTAATTTCCACGTGAGCAATTCCGTGGCTAAGTCCCGCGTGTGAGTAATTCCGTGTCGGGCGTGCAGTTAACCTTGTGTTGGGCTAGTGTTAGGAACGATAAGAGTTGATTTACTTATTTCTGTAATTTTATTTCCTCATTTAAACATCGGAATTCCACCCGTCTTATGACTGGTGGTTTGCTCAGTCGCAAACCACAATAGGGTGGAACACTAAAAAATCGGCAAGGCCGATTTTTGGTGCGCCAAAAATGCAAGCATTTTTTAGCGTTCCGAGTGTGCTCAAACCCAAGAAAGACGAAGGTCTTTCTGGGCGCAGAAAAGCTTTCAGCTTTTCTTGCGAACCACCGCTATTTGCTATTGCTCACCTGTGGTGGCAGTCATGCCACCGGTCTTGAGCGAGCAAAGCGAGCGATGACCGGTGGTTTTTGACAATTCAAAAAGGAAAACTTTTTAAACTTGTTTAACTTGTTTAACTTTATGCAGACTGTCGCTATTAAGAACGTGAAGAAGGAAACATGGCTGAAATTTAAGAGCGAAAGCGTTCGGCATGGTTTGAAGATGGGAGAGTTTTTTGAGAAGCTTGTGACTGAGCACAAGGTCAAGGAGCAATCACATAAGGATGCGTGGAATCAAATTTTTATGAGGAAGCCTTTGTTGCGGGGCAAGGATGTTGGTGAATTCAGAAAAGTTTTGGCTGAGTTCAGGGAAGGTTTTGACGTGAGGAATGCGTGATTGTTCTTGACACGTCTGTTTTGATAGAGTTAGAGCGCGGAAATACTGTTGTGAAGAAAATTGTGCAAGACTTGTTTGAAGAGCACGAGTCTTTTCCGTGCATTGCATTTCCAACGTTCGCTGAGTTTCTTTTTGGTTTTCTGGTAAAATATCCCAATGAGGTCCAGTCTGCTCTTGTTAATTTGCAACAATACGAATTGTTGAATACGTCAAGCGATAGTGCAAGGTTGTTTGCAGAGTTAAGGTATTTATTACAAAAAAGAGGCGTTCAATTGAAACCTTTTGATTTGTTGATCGCAGCAATCACTATGGACCATGGTATGATGCTCGTGACGTGTGACAAGCAATTTAAGGATGTTCCAGGGCTGAAAGTGGTTTTGATTGAAATATAATCATTCAAGGCAGCAAATCATTAAATAAGTCATATGTCGGAAACCCTCTGCGTGGAAACCTCTGGCTTCAGCCCGTAGGCGGAGCGCAGGGTTTCCGAGCATGCTCAAGAACCACCGTGCCATATTTGCATTCTATTTATCATTCACGCCACCTTGCTTTAGCAGGTGGTTCTTGACATCTTGCGATAGTTTCATGCCAGACTACGTTGCTCATTTTTTGGTCACGCATGGTGATCCTGATTGTTTTGGTTGTTCGCCAGGTTTTGCTGAATCAAGAAGGGAGGAGAAGGTTTTTGCGTTTTCTGATTTGGATGCTATAAGGGGTGCTGAATGTCGTGCATTTTCAATCAGGGAGGCGTATCCGCGTGATGATGCGGGCATGGTTGGTGTCTATCTTTGTAAGTTGACAGTTGAGGGTAGAGCGGTCGATGTTCTTGGCGAGCTTGAGCGCGGCTTGCCTAAAGATAAGTTTGAGCGTGCGAAGTGGAATCATGCTTCTTCTATTGGTCCGCCAAGAGGTAAGTTACACTGGTATAGAGACTTGTCTTCAAGTGTTTTCTGAAGAAGGTTGTATCCGGCGCCTAATTTCACGTATTTTTTCTAGGCAGATGTACTTACTACTTGGAAGTCATGAGTAAGTGTTTTAAAGCAGTGCGTTTTTTTTTGGGTTTGATGGATACTATTTCACAGCTTTTGCTTGCAAGTATTGTGGGTGGTGTTATTGCCAGCATTCTGTCATTGTATTGTTTGCGTTATAAAGCTCATGCGTTGGTTTGGAGTCCTTGGCGTGCGTGGGCGGTTGTTTTGTTTGCGTTTGGTTTTAGCTTGCACACTTTTGGTGATTACCTTTCTGTTCAGTATGGTGAGAGTATGGAGCGGCTTGTTGAGAGTGTTGCTCATGTGATATTGTTAATAATGATTGCTTTGCTGTTATCATCATATGCCCAGATTAAAGAACTGGCGAAGGAGTATGGGGTCAAATGATGGATATTCCTTCATTCATATCGCAGGTTTCTTCCGTGATCGCTTCAGGATTGGGCTTAGTGTTGCTCGTGCGTATTTTGGAGGATGATTACTTGGCTTTTAAGAGGCTTTCACCAGGTCCATTACGGACTACGCTGCTTGTTTCTACCTTGTTTATTTTTTCGGCGTTGGGTGGAATAATATTTATGACCGTGTATCACCTTGCGGAGAACATCGCTCCGAATGTCAGCGAAGCTGTTGAGGCTGCTTGGTATGTTTTTATGTTTATAGGGCTTTTCACGTCAGTACTTGAATCTTTGCAGATTATAGAGCTGGGTAAGTATTATGCCTCGTTGGGAAAGAAGTTAAGTACTTTTATGCGCCGATTTTGAGTTGAGCGACTTGTCGATTACTGCGAGTGAAAGGTAACTACTTCTTCTGTTCAGGTGCTTTCTTCATGAACTCTGCATAGCCACAAGCGCCGCAAACGTGTCTGTCTTTGTGTTGGGCTAGAAAGAAACCTGTTCCGCATTTTGGGCAGCTTTTGTTTTTTCTTTCCAATTTGTCCCCTTTTTTTTCAAAGAGTTTCCATGCTCCTTTTGTTGGCGGTCCTTTTTTTGGTGCTGGTTTTTTGTCTGCCATGGTTACTTAGCTGCAGGTGCTGCCTGCTCTCCTTGTTTCTTTTCTTTTTTCTTTGGCTCTATCTTATCGTGTTGTTCTTTGCTTTCGTATACGTATGCTTCGAAGTTTGCTGTTGTTTCTCCAAACTTGCCGTATATGTGTTTTACTTCGATTGCGTCTGCCGCAGAGTTATATTTTTTGGCTAGTGCTTCCTGCAATTGTGCGTTGCTTGGTGTTGCTCCTGTGAATGCTAAGCTGCCTGTGACTTCTTTTCGCTTGAGTAGTTTGTTTTCTTTTTCTTTTGTGGTTCCAAGATCCATTTAGCTCACCTTGATTGCGTACTCGCCTTCTTGTTCTGCGCCGATTTTTTTGGCTATGCCGCTGTTTTTCTGGTCTACGACAAATACTCGGCCTTTCCAGTTTGGTACTGGTTGTGCGCTTTTGCATAATGGGCATTCATGTCCGTCGTATAGGTATTTGCATTTTTTGCACGCGTTTTTCTTGCTCATGTTGCGGATCCTCCGTTTGCAAGTGATTGCAATTTTTCTTCACGAATCTTTTTACAGGATCCGTGACATGTAGAAATCGCAACAATTTTGTGACTATTTGCGATTTTGCTCATTTTTTCTCCTTCTTGTCTTTCTTTTCCTCTTTTGCTTCTGTTTTTGGTGCTTCTTCTGCTTCTATCCAGTCGAGTCTTCCCAATCCCGGCTGTCTCATTGTGAGTCCTATTTTTGGGTTTGTTACGTCTTTGAATGATACGGCTATTACTCTTGCTTTGCACTGGTCGCCTATGCGTAGGCTTCTTTTGCTGTCCCTTCCGCCGAGAGTTTTGTCTTTTGCAAAGCTTACAAAGTCGTCCATGGTTTGGCTGATGTGTATCATGCCGTCTATTGGACCTAGTGTGATAAATGCTCCGAAGTCTGCGATGTCTTTTATGCTTCCTTTGAGGACTTCTTGTAGTTCTGGTTGGAACGTGAGTAGCTCAAATGTGGTGTCGTAATAGCTTGCTCCGTCTCCGGGGATTATTATGCCCTCTCCGATTTCTTTCACTTGGGCTACGTCTATAACAACGCCGAGTGTTGGATCGATTAGGCCGTCGTACTTTTGCTTGACTGCTTTGAGTATTGCTTCTGGTCTGTCTAATCCAAAGAAGCGTGGTGGTACTCTGATGTGGTCTTTTAGTTCTACGCGGTAATACATTGTATTTTCCTCCGTGCTTTGCTCGGAGGTTTCGACAGGCGAGCTTAGATGATAAAGCGAGTCTGTCATTACCTCCAGTTTGGTTTGCATCAATGCTTTTGGCTTGGAGAGATCCAAATGCATCTCATTATTCTTGAAAAGCAGGGGATTGGTATATTAAGTTAATTATTTTCTATATGGAAATGAAGTGCTTTGAATTTCTAATAGCTTGTGCGTCCAAATTGAAACTTATGTGTGCCGCTCGGAATCGGTCGTGGTAGTTGGTCTCAAGCATCTGTAGCCAGTTGCGAAGCACTGTCATGACAACTTCTTCAGGCATTCCTTCGTTCTGTGAGTGAATGTCGTATCCAATTAGAGTGTCGTCTTGCGTGAACTGGGGTGCGATTGCGAGGTAGTATCTTATTGGTGTTTTTTCTTTGGGCATGTTTCCAGTCCTAGTTTGTGAGAAATTTCTTTGATGAGTTGTTCTCCTTGCTTATTTCGATAAAATATTCTTCCCTGTGCGGATTGTCCTTGGTTGGGATTGTGGACTTGATGAAATATTTCATGTAGGGGAGTAGTATCGCTCCTTATTATTTCTTCCTCTGAAATTATTGTAAGATTTCCAAGAAGTGTTGTTAAACTGCTTTGTGCTTACATTAAGAATCTTATTGCAGTGGCGCGGCGGTCTTCTTTGATGCGGTTGTCTGCTTTGATGGTGAGTCCTCCATGGAAAAAATTAAGGGAGATGGTTGCTTCCTCGCTTTTTTTGGTGGTGGGGCGTATGAGTTTTATATGGCTGCTAAGGATTGAGAGTGAGTTTTGTATTTCGGTGGTGTCATTGGTTCCAAGGATTGCTTGTAGCGCTTCTTGCATGTTTGTGGAGATGTCTGCGCCCACGCCGTGGTTTGGGTCAGTTCCAATGTTGGCGTTGACTGCGTATTCATTTGTTGTTCCGTATCGGTGTACAATGGTGTCGTTGCCTTGTTCTTGGTAGAGTATGCGGGTTCCAGTGGCGAGTCCAGAGTAATATGTTGTCAGGAGCTTTCTTGGTTCTGAGAACGTGCCGGATTCTTTAAAAATGTCTGCCAGCATAGAATGGAATGATGAATTGAGGCTTTGGGGGAGGTTATCTCTGAAAAAGGAGAAGGCGCGAAGGGTAGAATAGATTATTTGTGTGTCTGGTAGCTCCCAGTTGTCTTTTTTGAGTATGTTGTTCCATTCATCAGGGGTGTGTCTGTTGCCGTAATCAACGATGCTTTTGGCGAGTTCAATATTGACTCGTGCGTTAGGATTTGGCGTTCCGTTAGCGTTACGGCAGTGTGGGACGTTGTATAAGCAGAATCTGTTTTGGAGTCGTATGATGTGGAATTTGTTTGTTGCTTGTGTAAATTTTGAGCAGAATTCTAATGCTTTGGCTTGGTCATATCCTTGACGTGGGCCGTAGTCTAACTTCCTGCATTCGTTCACAAATTCTTTTTCTAATTGTACGAGGTCAACTGTCATGTGTATGTATGTGAATAAACACCATTTAATAATATCGAGACGGGAGTGCAAACTACAAACGAAAGAAGACTGCCAAAGACCGTTGAGTGAAGACAATGAGTTGCCCTTTACGCTCCAATCACTGCCAACTTTTTCTTCGCTCGGATTATTATAAAATC
>JACQMY010000023.1 GCA_016203305.1 Candidatus Woesearchaeota archaeon | reverse complement strand
GGTATAAGGTGGAAGGGTGAAGACTGCGTTCTTCGTCCTATACCTACAACCTAGTACATTCTTCCTTCGCCCTTAATCCTTCTTCCTAATACCTGCAACCTATGTCCTTACATTCTGACTTTTTCGTCACAAACTAATTTATTCTACTAAGTCTAACAAGACTCAATTATGACAACAATGTACCAAAATCATCAATCATTGGAAGAAAAGGTTGGCGGTCCTTGCGGTGGCTGTGGATCGCGACACAGGCTAGACTCTCGAGACCAGCTGCAAAAACCGAAGAGTTGCACGTGTTCATGTCATCAAATGCCTGCTTCTAAGTTTCCAGTAAAAAGGATATTCGCTAAGCAGGGAGAGTATTCATTTGACCAAAAGTCTCGTTTTGATTCTGTTGCAAGTTCGTATGTTTCTGGTGATGGCAGGAGTTTGGACACATACATGGAAGGCGAGGGAAGAGAGGCTTACGAATTGGAGGGTTCTGGTACTGCTGATATTGGTGAGGCAGTGGCAGCAATCTTGATCTATGGTGACAAGGCTAAGTTTGCTGGCGGCCATGATTTTGATCAAAAGATTAGCGCATTCGCGCGATCTTATGGCATCTCAAAAGATTGGGCAGAGCGATATGTTTTAGATCATGAAAACATGCATCGCTGGCAGAAGGGTAGGAATTATGATAGTGAGATTGATGCAGAGTACGATGTTGAGGTTAACTTGGTGAAGTATTATGATCGTATTGGTCTTGAAAACCCGAAGGAAAAGGGAATGTATGAAGCTTTGAAGGCTGTCGCGCAGGATCGTGCTGATAATGTTGGCAGGAATTACGCGCGTGGCTCAAGCGTTGTTTCTGAGAACTAAATCTCAAACCTAACCACCAACAGCTAATGGCCAATAGCTAATTGAGGTTGAAGGTATAAGGTGGAAGGGTGAAGACTGCGTTCTTCGTCCTATACCTACAACCTAGTACATTCTTCCTTCGCCCTTAATCCTTCTTCCTAATACCTGCAACCTGCGTCCTTCATCCCAACAATGTATTTATAGCTCTGTTTTTCCAGGCACCATATGCAATACGCAGAGCTTGTGGCAGTGTATGAACGTCTCGAGTCGACTTCAAAGCGTCTTGAAAAAACTTTCATTCTTTCTGAGTTTTTGAGAAAGGCAGATGATGAGAAGGTTTTGCTTCTTGCCCAGGGCCGTGTGTTTCCTAATTGGGATCAGCGCGAGCTTGGGATGGCATCTAAGTTGTTGGTCAAGGCAATCTCTGTTGCAAGCGGCGCTTCCGCAGAGCGGATTGAGGCAACGTGGAATGCTACTGGTGATTTGGGCAAGGCAGCTGCAGAGTTGGTGGGCAAAAAGTCTCAGGCTACTTTATTCTCTCAACCATTATCGTGTCCAAAGGTGTTTGATAATTTGCGGAAGATTGCTGAGATGGAAGGAGAGGGAACTGTTGATAGGAAAGTGCAGTTGGTTGCCGAGCTGCTGACTAGCGCTCAGCCGAATGAGGCGAAGTATGTCATTAGAACGATTCTGCAGGAATTGCGCATTGGCCTTGGAGAAGGAACTTTGCGTGATTCGATTGTGTGGGCCTTTTTTGGGAGTTCAACAGGAGCGGTTTACGATAAGGAAAAGAACGAGCTTATTGTGGAAAGGCAGGAGGAGTATGATCTTGCTGCTGTTCGCGTTCAGGAGGCTTTGGACATGTTGAATGATTTTGTTGATGTTGCACGCAAGGCAAGGCTTGGTGTTCTTGAACAGGTGTCTGTTATTCCTGGAAGGCCTGTTAAGGCCATGCTTTTTCAGAAGGCGAAGGATATTGTTGATGGTTTTTCGATTGTTGGCAAACCTGCTGCTGTTGAGTTCAAGTATGATGGTTTTCGTTTGCAGATTCACAAATCAAATGGAAAAATTGCTTTGTTTACTCGCCGTTTGGAGAATGTTACCGCTCAGTTTCCTGACGTTGTCGAGTGTGTTGGGAAGCACGTGCGTGGCGGTGAATTCATTATTGATGCTGAGGCTGTTGGAATTGATGCTGTGTCGAAGAAGTACCTGCCGTTTCAAAGTATTTCTCAGCGGATTAAGCGGAAGTATGACATTCACGAGCTTGCCAGGCTTTTCCCTGTTGAGGTCAATGTGTTTGACGTGTTGTTTGCTGGCAAGAGTTTGCTTAAGTCTTCATTTGCCGAGCGTCGGAAAGCGATCGAGAGCATGGTTGACAGCGTGCAATACCTCATAAAGCCTGCTGAGCATTTGTTGACCGATGATCAGGCTGTTGCATATGAGTTTTATCGTCGTTCTCTTTCTGCAGGCAATGAGGGTGTTATGATGAAGAACTTGCAGGAGGTTTACAAGCCTGGCTCGCGTGTCGGTTTTGGTGTGAAGGTCAAGCCTGTGATGGATACTTTGGAGGTTGTTATTGTTGGTGCTGAGTGGGGGGAGGGCAAAAGGGGCAAGTGGTTGGCTTCGTTTATTGTTGCCGTTCGTGATGATGCGGGTTTTGTGGAGATCGGCCGTGTTGGCACTGGTATTAAGGAAAAGATTGAGGAGGGTGTTAGTTTTGACCAGTTGACTCAGTTGCTGTTGCCTTTGATTGTTTCAGAGGATGGCAGGGGGGTGAAGGTTAAGCCTCGGGTGGTTATCGAGGTTGATTATGAGGAAATCCAGAAGTCTCCCACTTACTCGTCTGGTTTTGCGTTGCGTTTTCCTCGTTTTGTGCGCTTGCGTGAGGATCGCGCTGCTTCTGATGTTAACACGCGTGAGGACCTGATAAGATTGGCAGATGGCCAGCGTGGTCGAGGCGAGCAGTAACCTTTATTAATCCTGTTCGCTCATTTTTTGTTGGAAGAGGTGTTTTCATGAAAAAACTGATGGTTCTTTTGTCATTGTTATTAATTGCTTGCGGGCAGACTGCTGAACAAGCGACCGCGCCAGGAACTTCTGAACCGAAGACTATAGGTTCTGGCAAGTTGGACATCATGTCTGCCATGCAGCAGGGCACGCCTGTTCGTTGCACTATGGAGCAGGATGGTCAGACTGTTACTATGTACATGAAGGGTAGCATGATGCGGATGGATACTTTGCCTGCTGACGCGCACGCGTTGTATACTGAGAAAAAGGCGTACATGTGGTCGGGTAATCAAGGCAGTATGATCGACATGGATGAGATTAAACGCATGTCTAAGGGTCAGACGCAGCAGATGTCGCAGGAAGATATTGTTGCTGACGCTCAACAGAAGGGTGTGTCATGCGCGCAGGTTGCTGTTCCTCCTGGAACTTTTGATCCGCCAGCGGATGTGCAGTTTCAGGATTTGACTGCTGCCTTGAAGCAGATGGCAGGGATGCAATAATGGATACTTTGGAATGTTTGATGTCTCGTAGGAGTATTAGGAAGTTTTTGGACATTCCTGTTGAGTTTGAGAAGGTTGGCAACATTATTGATGCTGGCAGGATGGCTCCATCTGCTGGTAACTTGCAGGACACGAAGTTTGTTCTTGTGACTGACTCAGGTGCTCGTCAGGAGTTGGGCAAGGCTTGTGTTGAGCAGTACTGGGTTGGTTCCGCTCCTGTTATTATTGTTATATGTTCTGATGTTACGAGAACAAAGCGGTTTTATGGCGAGGTTGGCGAGAAGTTTAGCACGCAGAATGCTGCTGCATGTGTTGAAAACATGCTTTTGGCAGCTCACGCTCAGGGCCTTGCTTCTTGTTGGGTTGGCGCGTTTGAGGACGAGATGGTGCGTCGTACTCTTGGTGTTCCTGACCACATACTTATTCAAGCCATTGTGCCTTTTGGCTATCCTGATGAGAAGGTTCCTGTTCCGCAAAGATTGACGATGGACCAGTGCGTGTTCCTGGGATCTTATGGCAATAGGATCAAGGACCTTGCTTCATACATGGAATGGTATGGTGAGCACATAACCAAAGCAGTGAAAAAGGGCCAGGAACTCGTGAAGGAGTTTGCCAGACGGATTCAGCAGTGATTACTCTAATGGCTTTGCAGATTCCAGGAGTTTGTTGAAAACGTACTCTTCTTTGGCGAACATCGACGGGCTTTCAATTATGTGACAGTAGAACTGTTCTTTTTCGAACAATAGTGTTGCTACCTTGTTCTCGTAGATGTAGGTCCAGACTGGTAGTTCGCGGAGTGTTGGATCAACGTATAGTTTTGTGAGAGCGCGGTACTCGGGTTTTTCGAGTAGCTCTATTGCTTTCGCGCTTGCGTCTGTTACAGCCGTCATCGAGATTTTTGCCTGGATGCGTTTTTTGCGGAAGTCAAGCGACTGGTATTTTGCCGCTTTGTCAATTATTGAAAAGCTGCCGTATGCTCGGATGTTTTTTGCTGAAAGGACATCTTGATGCACTGCGTCTATGCCTTCTTTTCCTTCATAAAATTGGATTTTTGGCTTTGCTCCCAGGGTGGCCGTGCGCCGGATTAGTTCCGGCAGAGCGCGTTCAACAGCTTGTTGGCGTCGCTTTAGGGCATCAAGCAGGACTGTGGGTTTGGCAGGAGAGAAGTACTTGATTTTCTCTTTGTCTGTTGTTCCGATTATGCCTTTTCTTGCGAGAGCTTTTAGGATGTCATAGAGTGTTGTACGGTTTATGCCTGTGACTTCAGATAGGCGTAGTACTGTTGACTCGCCAAGTTCTAGGAGTGCCAAGTAAATCTTGGCTTCTTTTGTCGTGAGCCCAAATGCTTCAAGGGCTGTTTCAATTTCAGGCATTGACAACTGGAGCCAGCAGGGCTTTTTAAATTTTTCGTGGGTTTTCCACAAATAAAATTATTATTCCAGAAGATTAAGCTTACTACTAAAGGGTGATTAAAATGACACTTCAAGAACTTACAGGAAAGCTAAGGCAGCTGCATGAAAGGTCTGGAACTCAGTACACACCCCAGACATCAGTAGTTTCCCCGCTTTTTCCAGGCCAGTTCAACTACTGTCTTGACGAGCGGCATTTGTTCGAGAAGTACGGGAATCTTATTGACTTACAAGAGGAGCATTTTCAGAAAATACAGCCTGCTATCCGGCTTGCAGACTTCGACACAGCGTATGGCAAACAGTCCCCGAATGGGAACGATCACTTGGGAACGTTCACTCTGAGCACTGTATCTGGCGGACACGTGATTTCTGCAAACGAAGGAACTCACCAATACGATATTGCTGTTAAAGGCATGCTTGATTTCATGCGCTCAATAGGGCTGGATGAATCACGCTTAAAAGTGACGTACTTTAGTGGCAACACTGCAAAAAACGTCGAGGCAAGCCGGAAGAAAAATGGGCAATCAAAGAGGGTGCTTGTGGAATCCTATATTCCTGCGGATGATCTGGCAGTTCAAACGTGGGGAGAATACAGCAAAGAATTGGCTCTTGAGGGCTGCAACACGCGGGATAATTTTCTTACGACAAACTGGGATGTGACGACTGCTCCGTGGGGTTATCGAAATGAAATATTGTACAACATGCCTGATGGAAGGTGGTTGGACATTGGAACTATTGAACGATGCACAATGCGCCCGGTAGTCGAACAACGAGGCGATGGATTGGAGCGGTACGTGACAGACATCAAACCATGGGATAAGTGTTTTGTTGTTGACTCTGTCGGTCTGGAACGTTTGGCGCTTGCTTTGGAGGGCAGGGAGTCGATTTACGCGACTTCATTGTTAGAACCGCTTGCCGGCACTGGATATGCGCTCGCCGAGTTGGAAAGTGCGCGCATGTTGCACCGCGTTTTCTCAGACGCAGACTGGAAAAGCTTGAGCCCTAGAAGGAAGGAAAAGACAAACGCGCTGATGCGAAAGCTGGATGAACGCTCGTTGGATGGGGTAAAAGATATCTTAAGGCTGAATGCACGGCAATATGCCTCAATCTTTCCTGAACTCGCTAAAAGCGTTGACGCATGCATCAGTGAGCTAGCTGCATACAGAGAGCGAAGACCGACAGGAAAAGGATTTAAATGATCACATTACGGATAGGAGTAAACAGAGGCATATGAGTTGCTGAGATGACTTTCATCATCATTCGCGGTCCTTTGGGTGTTGGTAAGTCAACTGTATCAAAGCACTTGGCAAAGATTTTGAATGCGGAATATATCTCAATTGATGCCGTTCTTGAAAAGCTTGGTTTGGATAAGGCAGATCATTACGAAGAGACTATTTCTGTTGGGAATTTTATCAGGGCTGACGAGCATGTTCTGCCTGGTGTTAAGAAATTGTTGGAAAAGGGCAAGATCGTTATTTTTGATGGTTGCTTCCAGCACAAGGCGCAAATAGAACACTTAATTAACAGTCTTCCAGGGCCTTATTTTGTTTTCACGCTAAAGGCTTCTTTGGATGTTTGTATTGAAAGGGACAGTAAGAGAAAGAGGAGTTATGGACGGGATGCAGCTGCTGCTGTTCACAAGGTTGTTTCAAGGTTTGATTTTGGAACGGTTATCAGTACGGGGGGCAAGACTGTTGATAAAACAGTGAAGGAAGTTCTTGCGCACGTGAGGAATGCCTAGGTGGACAAAGTAAATTTTCCTGCTGATTTTGACAAATTGTTTGACAAAACCGTCAATAGTCAATCTCTGCCTAGAAATGATTTCCAGAAGCAGCCTGTTTTGCTGCGTTTGCTCGAAGGGTTTGAGGACAGGATCTACTCCGAGCAGGAAGTGAACGAGGCAATAAAGAAGTTTTTCGACGACTTCACAACTATTCGTCGGGAGCTGATTTTTTGGTTATATGCAGCGGAAGCCGTTGACGCAGGAATATTGGGTTGTGAAGCGGGTGTTGACAAAGGACGATATTCGCAAGAACACCATTCTTAGACGGCACGCGAAGCCGTACAAAGTGTTGGAAGAGGACAAATAATCCAGACCACCCTCCAGTAACACTCAAATATTTTCACTAGTGTTTTATCGTCGATAATGTTCAATAGAAATGAAGGTCACATACTGGAAACTATATATTAATTATCAACAACATTTATAAATGAATGATAGATAAAAGAAAATTAATACATCAACTTTCTTGGCGGAAAGTTAGATGCTGTGTGATTGTTTTGTTCATCGCTTGGCGGCTTTGAACAAATTGTATCTGTTAGTCGAAGTGTTCTTCCGAACTACGTGTCGTTCTCATTGGCGTGATCACAACACACTTCTAGAAAGAGGTAAGCCCTGAAGTATTTAATTTTTTCCAAGTACTTTCAGGGGGTAACAATAAACAAAACACCAAAAGGGGGGAACACACATGGAGTTTTTGGTCGAAAGCGCAAAACAAGCGGAAACAACAATGGATGGTCTTGCCGTCGGGCAGGCAAATATTAAGGTGATCGGCTGCGGTGGAGCAGGTAATAACATGGTCACCTGGCTGTATAAAAGGGGAATTAAGGGTGCAGAAATTGTTGCTGTTAACACTGATAGCCAGCACTTGAAGATTGCAGAGGCTGACAAGAAGTTTATCATCGGCAAAGAGGTTACTCGAGGTCTTGGCTGTGGTGGTTTCCCACAGAAGGGTGCTGAAGCTGCTCAGGAGTCTATTAACGAGTTGAAGACTACTTTGAAAGGTGGAGACATGGTTTTCGTCTGCGCAGGTATGGGCGGAGGCACTGGCACAGGTAGCGCGCCTGTTGTTGCTCAATTGTGCAAGGACATGGGTGCAATAGTGATTGGAACCGTGACCATGCCTTTCAGCATTGAACGTGCAAGGATTGAGAAGGCAGAGTACGGCTTGGAACAGCTTAGAAAAGCATCCGATACTGTTATTGTTATCGATAACAACAGGCTAGTGCAGATTGCAGGCAACTTGCCGATTCAGCAGGCATTTGCTGTTGCAAACGAGCTTGTCGCAACGATGATCAAGGGAATTGTGGAAACTATCGCAATTCCGTCCTTGGTTAACTTGGACTTTGCTGACGTCAGAGCGATAATGACTAATGGCGGTGTTGCCGCGATTGGTGTTGGTAGTTCTGACACGACGAATCGTGTGGAAGAAGCATGCAAGGGCGCATTGCAGAATCCGCTTTTGGACATTGACTACACTGGTGCAACTGGCGCCTTGATTCACGTCTGGGGCGGTCCTGACTTGACACTGGAAGAAATTAACCGTGTCGGTGAGACTGTTACCGAGACTTTGGACCAGGATGCCAACGTTATCTGGGGCGCGCGAGTGTCTGATGACATGAAGGGCAAGCTTATGGTGATGACTATCATCACTGGAGTGAAGAGCTCTTCAATTGTCGGCAAGACAGAGCCGCGTGCTGCTGCGTCCAAGTTTGCGGACGAGTTAGGCATTGAAGTACTTCGTTAAGCTCTTTTTTGGCCTTCATTCATACCACCCCCATGCGCACACGCGCAGTGTCTGAAGGCTTGGCCCTCCACTTGGAGGGCTTTTTTTCTTTTTTACCCACAATATTTAAAAACCAACTTCTGAAAACAAGTACATGCTCTACCTGATCGGCCTCGGACTTGCAGACGCGGATGACATCTCAGTCAAGGGTCTGAACGTCATAAAGAAGTGCAAGAAGGTTTACTTGGAATTCTACACTTCTAAGTTGCAGTGTTCTGTTGCTGATTTGGAAAAGGTTTACGGCAAGCCTGTTCAATTGGCAAACAGGGTTTTCGTGGAGGATGGAACTCAGTTGCTTAAGGAAGCTAAGAAAGATGACGTTGCTTTGCTTGTGATGGGTGATCCGTTGTGCGCGACTACTCATTGGGATATTTTGACCAGGGCAAAGGAGCAGAATATCAAGACGCAAGTGATGCATAACGCGTCTATCGTGAGCGCGGTTGGAGCGACTGGTTTGCAAGTTTACAAGTTTGGCAAGACTACAAGCATTCCTTTTCCAAGAGAAAATTACGAACCAGAAACGTTTTACGACATCATAAAGGAAAACAAAAGTCTTGGCGCGCATACTTTGTTGTTGCTCGACCTTTGGCCTGAGGAAAACAAGTTTATGTCTGTGAATGAGGCTATTGAAATTCTCAGAAAGGTTGAGCGCAAGCGGAATGAAAAGGTGTTCTTGCCGAAGGACTGGTGTGTTGGCATTGCGCGCATTGGCTCAAAGGATCAACAGATTGTTGCCGGCACTGTTACTGTGGTGTCTGATGTTGACTTTGGCACTCCTCCGCACGCATTGATAGTGCCTGGCAAATTGCACTTCGTGGAAGAAGACGCGTTGAAGCAGTTCAAGCGATGACGTGCTTGGTGCAATTGAGAAGTGTCAAGAACCGCCTGCTAAAGCAAGGTGGCGTGAACGATAAATGAAGCATGAACATCGCCCTGTGGTTCACAAGAAAAGCTGAATGCTTTTCTGTGCCCAGAAAGATCTTTGTCTTTCTTGGGCTTGAGCACATGTCAGAAATCGGCAATAAACAAAGTAAACATAGTGTCGATTTCTGAACACCTAGAAAACGCGTACAATATCATTAATCACTACGCGTTTTCTACGCTCGGAAATCCCGCGCTCCTCCACGAGCTAAAGCAAGTGGATTCCACGCAAGGGATTTCCGATGTTTGACCTTTGTCATGCCTCTCTAATCGATTTCAAACTCGGATATTCCTGTGTTTTTTAGTTCTTCTTGTTCGAACGCGTGTTCAAAGTTTTGACATAGGATGCGTGTCTGGAGGAACATCAATGGTCCGCCATGGCTAACTACGAGTACTGTGCTTGTCTTGTGTTTTTTGATCAGTTCTTGGTAGAATTTTTGCACTCGTTGCCACATTTCCTGGAAGGTTTCTCCACCCGGTGGTCGGTTGGTGTACAAATCGCCTGCCAATCCTGACCAGTCTACTTCTGCTTTTTTCCTTCCTTCGAACTCTCCGACACTGCGCTCACGTAATGCGCTGGTTTTTGTAATCCTGATATTTGGATGGAATTCCGCGATTGCTTGAGCAGTATCAACGCACCGTTTCAAATCACTGGTGTAAATTATATCAAGTGGGACATTCTTTAACCGATCTGCAAGTTGTTTCGCCTGCTTCTTTCCTTCAGAAGAGAGTTTTCCTGGAAGCCAGCCTTGCATTATTCCTTGCTTGTTTTCAATGGTTTCTCCGTGTCGGACGAGGAATAGCTTCATATTCTGACAAGCTCACTCGACCTTTTAAGAATTGTGAAAACCATTAGATTTATATATAACTAGAATATAACTTTAGTATAACATGGCTGAAGAAGTACAATGCACGACGAAGAAGTGGGGAAGCTCTATTGGAATAGTTATTCCAAGCGATGTGGTGAAGAAAGAGCACATCAAACCGAATGAACAAATCAGCATCTTAATCAGACGGGTTCCGCTTGCAAAAGAACTGTGGGGAATTGGACTGGTGAGAGATAAGCGTTCAACGCAGGAAATAAAGGATGAGTTGAGGAAAGGATGGTGAATTATTTTTTTGATACCTATGCTATTGTTGAGCTCGTGAAAAAGAATCCTAAATTCATGCCATACGGTGAGTACCCATTGATAACGACCATGCTGAATAAGATAGAGTTGTACTGGTGGGCGTTGAACTTTAACGGGGAAGAACTCGGGAGACTTATTCTTAATTCGTTGAGCAAAGTCCAAGAAATCCCAAATGATGTTATAGAGAGCGCGATGAAGTTGAGAAAAGATCAGAAGAAAAGAGATCTGTCTTATGCTGACACAATCGGATACGCGTTCGCTCGCAAGCACAATCTTTTGTTTCTCACAGGAGATAAACAATTTAGAGACTTGCCGGGCGTGGAATACGTCGAATAGTTGCCAAAAGCTTTATAAGCCCTCAGGGGGCTGATTTCATCAGCCCCGTCGTATAGCGGTCAAGTATAGAGGGCTTTGGACCCTTTGACGTCGGTTCGAATCCGGCCGGGGCTATAGCCCGTTAAGGTGCACGAAGTGCTTGATAGGAAAGCAGAACATGGCCACGGACGGTTTGAACTAGACAAACCGAAGGTTTGGCGTGGTTCGAATCCGGCCGGGGCTATGTGTTAACGAGCAAGCCCGAAGGGCTGTGTTCGAACAACTCACGGGGTCCCCGAGAGGATTTGAACTTCCGACAACCGCAGTTGGCGACTAGTTCGAATCCGACCGGGGCTATCAACATGAAACTATTGCTTACATCCGCAGGAATTTCTAATGCGTCATTAGCCGTTGCTCTTAAGGAGCTCGTTGAAGGTGATTTGCACATTGCGTTCATTCCAACTGCGGCGAATGTTGAAGATGGTCCAAAGGATTGGCTGATCAGAGATTTGGTAAACTGTCAGAAGCTAGGCACAGTTGATGTTGTGGACATATCTGCCGTAGGAAAAGAGGTTTGGCTTTCTCGTTTGAAGAAATCAAACGTGATCGTGTTTGGGGGAGGCGATACTGCCCATTTGATGCGCTGCATAAAGAAATCAGGGTTGCAGGATGAACTTCCAGAGTTGCTCAAGACGAGAGTCTATGTTGGTATTAGTGCTGGGAGCATTGTGGCGGGCAAGACTCTTCTTGGTAGCTCAACCTATATTTATGGTGAAAAGAAAGACGTGCCTGCAGGTCTTGGTTACGTCAATTTTCACGTTCGACCACATTTAAATTCTCCTCATTTTCCAAGGGTCCGCGAAGAGCAGCTCAAGGCAATCACTTCAGACCTGCCTGCCGATCTTTATGCGTTGGACGATAATTCAGCAGTTCTCGTAGTGGATAGCAAGCTAAAGATTGTTTCAGAAGGCAAATGGGTGAAGTACCCAACTCACAAGTCTTAAAGAAACTTAACCCACTGGCTTTTTAAATTGAAGCGTTTATTTTCGTAATTATATGTTCAAAACCGAGCTAATTCAGGACGTGAAGGCGTTGGGTGGTTTGCCGTTGTTTGTATTGCTCATCTTGTTTGCTTTCGCTACTGCGCGTGATGTGTTGGCTGCTCAGTTGTTGGCTGGCTTTGTTCTTGCATACACAGTTACTACCCTTTTGCGCTTGGTGTTTTGGAAACAGCGTCCTGATAAGGAGAAGTATAGGGGTTTTGTTCAGAAGGTTGATTCTGGTAGTTTTCCGAGCTTGCATAGCATGCGTGCGGCTGTTCTTGCTACCGTGCTTGGCTGGTATTTTGCCAACTGGTTGAGCGTGTTGTTTGGTGTGCTTGCGGTTGCTGTTGGTGTTTCTCGTGTTGTTCAGAAGCGCCACTTCATCCGCGATGTGCTGGCCGGGCTGGTATTAGGCGTTATAGTTGCTATTGTTGGCATGAAGGTTGTGAGCTTTTTCTTCTGAAAAGTTAATATACTTTGAGCGCTTCGGTAGCGTTATGGGGCTATCCAGGCAGGAGGAGTTCATTCTGTTCACGCTTGGTAGGTGTTATGAGGAGGCTGATAGACGGTTTGCTGGCAAGCCGTTGTGTATGGCTTTGTCCAAGGTTGCTTTTATTGATCTTGCACGCCAAGCTGGCATGGTTCAGAAGGGCGAGCGTGCGTTGTACAAGAATCTTGAGAATTTGGAAGGTAAGCGTTTGATTTCTTACGCAGAGAAGAGTTTGAGGTTGAATCAGCGCGGTGTGAAACATTATGAGCGTCTTGTTCGTTCTGTTGGTCCGTATGTTGAGGTTTCTCGTGTTATCAGGGAGCAGGATGTTTTGCGTTTTGCAAGGATGCAAGTGAAATTAAAATAAAAAAAGAAAAAATTACTCTTTCTTTCCTTTGCCAGAGCTTTTCCCAGAGAATGTTTTTTCTGAGCTCTTGGACTTAACTTCGGTCTTGACTTCAGTCTTTACTTTTCCTTTCGTTTCAGATTTTACTTCAGTCTTAACTTCGGTCTTTGTTTCCTTCTTGGCTTTGACCTCAGATTTGACTTCTTTTTCCACCATGGTCTCTGCTCGTAGTTCTTTGTGCTTTACTGCTTTGTCTTTTATTGCTTTGAGCTCTTTGACTGCTTTGCCTTTGGCTACGAGCTTTCCTGCTGTTTCAAGCACTTCTTTCTTGGCTTTTGCCTTTGCTTGTGCGGTTGTTTGCTCGAGTTCTTGGCCTAGCGTGTTTAGTTCTTGGAGTTCTTCTGAACTCAGGTCTTGGCTTGCTTGCGCGGTTTCTTGTGCTTCTTCCGCTACTAGCTCATCAAGTGCTGCTTGTTCGTTGAGTTCTTCGTTTATTTCTCCTGCTTCTTCAAGATCTGATTCATCGGATCCTTCCGCGCCTTCTATTGAGTCCTGGGCTTTTTCCATGTCTTCTTGGACCATTTCTTGGAGTTTTTTCATTTCTTCAGCCCATTTCTTGCTGCGCGCAAGTCCTGTTTGTTTTTCATTCATTTTTGCCAGAATGCGCAGCTTGTTCTCTTTGACTCGTGCAAGTGCACGCTTTGCTTTCTTGTGCTCGTCAAAGGTCAGCGCATCTCCTATTCCCGATAGGAATCTGCTAAAGCCTCCAGGAAGGTTCGGAGAGACTGTTTGTGCCTCTTGTTCCAGTTCCTGCTGCATGACTTCCTCTTCTTCTTCAGTTACTTCTTCCACTAGCTCTTGTTCGAGGTCTCCGTTTGTGGGAGCTTCAGTACTTTCTGCTGGAGCTGCTTCAGTTGGTGCAGTTGTCGGAGCTGTTTCAGCTTCATTCTCTACTTCATCTGATTCGTCTACACCATCGGAGTCTTCACCAGCTTCGTCGGTTTTTTCTTCGAGTTCTTCCTGGTCTTCTACTTCATCTTGTTCCGTATCATCCGCAGCATCGTCATCGTCTGTCGGTTGTGTTGTATTTCCTGCGTCCTGAGCCATTGCCATTGGTAGGCAGAAAAGGCTTGCGAGGACGAGGAAAAGTAATGCTTTCCTCATGTTCTCGACCTCCATGTCGTTTTCCCACCGTATTGTTTTCTTGGTATTTAAACTAGGAATTGAACAAGTGTGAACAAGATTGAACATCCTACAAACTACCGACCACAAACTACGAACTACCCGCCAATAGCCAATTGCCAATAACTAAAGTTCCTTGAACCAGTCTGTCAGAGCGATATAGTGTACAAAGAATCTTCTATCAATTGCTATGAGGTTTTTGCGTTCTAGGTTTTTGAGCGTGCTTGCCAGGCTGCTTTTTGAAAGTCCACTTTCCTTTTCCAGTGTGTTTCGTTTTACGTGTCCTTGGTTGTGCAGGATTATTTTGAGTACTTTTGCTTCGTTTGGGTTTGCCGCTCTTATGATGTTGAGCTGTCCTTCGGTGACGTCAAGCGTTGTGTGTTCATCGTTTTCTGATTCTTTTGTGTATAGAAAATACGCTGCTATGATCAGAAGCGCCAGGAGTATGAGCGCAGGAAGGATTGGAACCGACAGAGTTACTTGTTCCGGAACTATTGGCTGTACTGCGCTTACATAGCTTACTGTTATGTTGTCTGATAGGTTTGTCCATGTTAGCTGCCAGGTGTCTTCTTTGATGAACTCTGCGCGAGGTATGCTTTGAACTACGTGCATTCGTTGTGGAAGCACGAGTGTTACGGAGTCTGCATAGGGTATGCTTGCGTCAAAATACCAGACCCCTTGTTGTTTGCGCGTGTGGTAAGAAGAGGTGTAGGTGATCGTGTTGCCTTCTGTATGAACGTCCTGCGGGAGAGCAAGTTGTGTGCCTGGGTCTCGAATTATTTCTGCTGTTGTTTCTCCTGTTTCAGTAACTGTGAAGAAATATGTTGTTTCCGCTGCGACAAATGGTGCTAGTGCTATGAATAATACTAAGATCTGCCTGTGAAGCCACCCCATATTGTTTTTGTTGTTAAGACGATATATAAACTTTTGTCAGCGAAAGCGCAGGGTTTAAATAGCTCTTTTTTCGCGTTCCAAACAGACAGCCCTGTCGTCTAGATTGGCTTTTAAGCCAAGGACATCGGTCAAGGATAGCGGACTCTGACTCCGTTGACGGCGGTTCGAATCCGCCCAGGGCTATACGTTTTAGGACAAAGTCCTTGAAAGTAAAGAAGCTCTAAGGATTCGAACCTAGACAACCGCAGTTGTCATTGGTTCAATCCGCCCAGGGCTATTTTTCCTGTTTTGAACTGCTGACGCTCTATTTACAAGTCTATCATCGGTAGAACATAATTTTTTGAAGTTCTGATCGCTTGCGTTTTTTGGGTAATTTGTGGTTTTTGCATGGTTTTGTGCAGAACGCGGGCTTTCCTAACCGTTCTGCTTTCTGAACGTTGTTTTACGTCGATAGAGTTCATAAGTGTTGCCCTGCCAAAGCGGATTCGAACTGTGGATGCACATCAACCCGTAGAAAAATCAGAGCTTCATGAAAGATTGAAACAAGCGTGGCTCTGGCTCACCAGATCCAATGACTCTTTTAGAAAGTGTTATTAATATGATGCACGGAGAATAAAGCATGGCAAAGCTTGTCCGAGATAAAATTCCAGTCATCATAGAAAAATCTGGAAAAAATGCGCGCACGCATATAGCAGACAAAGATGAATACGAACGCTTGCTTAAAACAAAGCTGGTGGAAGAAGCAGCGGAATTTTCTAAAGAACCATCCATTGAGGAACTCGCTGACGTGCTAGAAGTTGTATACGCGCTATGCGACTTATTGAGAATTGACAAAAAACAACTTGAAGAAATGCGGAGAAAAAAAGCAGACGAGCGAGGAGCGTTTGCAAACCGCATCGTTCTTGAGGAAGTACATTGAAGGGGAACAGAAATCTATTTTAAGCCACTTCCAATTCTTGTACAAATGAACCTCTCTGACTTCAAAAAACTGGTGAAAACCTTTTCCGAACAAAACATGAAGTCGGATGAGCCTCACGTTTCCATGCGCTGCGAAGAAAACGGCATGACGCTTGAAAAAGTGAAGCAAACTATTCTCGATGCAAACTCTAAATTGATTCGCATCGTTGAAGATCGTCCAAAAGTATACAAACTCTATTACTTCATCAGCAGAAAACGCGAACTCAAAATCATTATTGACTTACTTGAGTACAACAAAATCAATATTCGCACGGTTAAAATACTGAGCAAACAATTCAGGATTGGCAGCTTGCCAAGACGAAGGTTTTAAATAGAAAGAAAGGGACAAAACGCACTATGGTTGTAGGTAAAAACAAACTGTTCACTTGGGATTATAGCGAAAAATCAGATATTCTCAATATTCATAAGGCTGGAAAGAAAACGGAAGGAAGCTCCGAATTAGGAGATTTCACTGTTGATTTTGATAAGGAAGGTAATGTTGTTGGCATCGAGATCATAAACGCCTCTGAGTTCTTTGACCAATCAGGCATTAGCAAAGAACAATTAGAACATCTCAAAACCGCACAGCTAATGGTCGTTCAAAAGAAGACATACATGCTTGTCTGGGCAGTCCTTGTTCTTCCAGAAAATATCGAGCGGAAAGTTCTCCTTCCCACGCCCATATTGTCAGAAAGCGTCAACGCAGCTGTTGCCTAATTCAGACCGCAAAATACTATTCCATCGACGAATGTGCCCGTGGTGCAATTGTAGCCCAAAGCGCAAACATAAGGCTTAAAATAGGTAGAATGGTTAACAGAAGGCTATTTCGGAGCATCAGGCGGTACGCCGTAAAGTATCAGCACAGGCGATAGTTTTTCCCAGCGGGCTAATGACTCTAGTTCTTCTGCGTCTGGTTTTGGGTCGAAAAAGTCTTGTACTTGACGCTCAATTCCGTCTTTATATTTTTGCCATGCATCTCTTGAACGTTCTCGGCTGGAGCATAACTCTTCTTGGTCGAGATGAACGAATGTAAATATGGGCGCTTTAGTCCAAGGTTTTTCTTGTATGTACTCCAACAGTTCTTCAGAATCATCATATCTTGGCATTTATTCCTCTTCTTTTTCTTCATCCGGCTCGCAGTAGCCGCCTAGTTCTTCTATTCCTTTGTAAATCAAGCTTGCATTGTTGTACTGTATTGTTTTGTTTGCTTGCAGTGTCAGGTTTTCTTTGTTGAGGACTGCCAGCATGTTGCCGTTTGCTAGCCATTTGATTGGGCTCATTCTTAGGCGGGTCGTGTTTAGTAGGAATTCTTCTGGGTTTCTGTTTTCTCCCAAGATCCTGCATTGTTTTTTGTCTGGTTGGTTTAGGCATACCTCGCTTCGGTAGATGGTTGGCTGGCATCTTTCGAATCTTGGACAGTTTCCATGGAAACAGCAGTCTCCTTGCTTGATGCATCTGTTTTGTTCCCTGCAGTATGTTCTTCCTGGTGCGCACTCGCATGCTCCATTTACTAGTTCTTGTCCGTACGCGCATTCTTTTGCTGTTTGGCAGGTTTGGTTTACACAGTTTCCTGTATCACAGTCTGTATTTTTGCAGCATGCATTGTTTGGTATGCATTTTTTGCCGCATAGCTTGCCTGTGCTGCACGTGCATGCTCCGTTGTTGCATGCTTGTCCTGCTGAACAAGTAACGTTTGCACATGGATCTATTGCTGGTATGACTTCCGGTTCGTCAAATACTGTTGGCGTGTAGTTTGCTGTTGGCACTGTTTTTACAGCTGTTTCGCACGCTGCAAGAATGATTAGCAACAACAACACATATCGCGCCATATGCTACTACCGTCTAGTTGTGGTTTATAAAGGTTTTGGCAACTCGAACATTCTTCATCCTTTTACCTTGATCCTACAACCCTTCTTAGAATCACGCGTAAATCTTGACGTTTGCAGGGTCGTACTTCCAGTCTGCTGCTAGCCTGCCGTTTTTCTTGTAGTACTTGGCTAGTCTTTTGATTTTGCTTTCTGTGAATTGTAGTCCGCGCAATGCTGGCATGTCGTGCTTGTTTGCTTCCAGGTGCTTGCGGACGAGCACGCTTCTGCGCATTAACGCTACCATGTCTTCTGGTAGTTCTCCTAGGAGCTTTTTTTCTGCTAGGAGTTCTTGCATGCGTTTGCCTGTCAATAGCTTGACTGAGGGTATGCCGTAGCTGTCACGTAATATGATGCCAATTTCGCTTGCTGTTTTTCCTTCTTTTGAGAATTTGCTGATTAGCATTTCTACTTCTTTTGGTTTGTGCCGGATCCAGACTGGTAATACTGGCTTAAGTGGTTTGTTGCTGTGCGCGTTTCCTCGCGCTCTGCTGTGCATTTTTGCCATAGTGTGTAAGTTGTGAAGAATGTCTTTGCATTCTCCAGCACGAGGAAGCCAAGGAAAACCTGATGGTTTTCCGGGCCCAGAAAATTCTTCAAATTTTCTGAGCCAAAACCGCCTCGTCTCTCGAATAATATGTTTGCTCAATGGGTGGTTTATAAACCTTTCGACAATTCAACATTGGAAAAGATAAAAGTTTAAGAACGAGTCAGAATTGTTGTCTTGTATGAGCGATGTTGTTGGTCCATTTGTTTTCCCAGGCAGGGAAGTGACGTCATTGCCAGACGATAAGCCTGGTACAAAGCGTTTTTCGTTTGACATTTCTACATACGTAATTGCTGGGCTTCATCTTTATCATGGACTGGAATCGGCAAGTGTTGCCGTGCCTAAAGAAATGGTTCATGGTTACTCCCGCTTGGACGCCCTGCTTATGACTAATGGAAAAGTCGCAATAATTGATGACTCCCGTAATCCTGCAGTCTATTTGGGTCATCTGGCTTTGTTGACGCATGATTTTTCCAGTCCAAATGGCTCTTTTGTGCTTGACATAGAGACCTTTGTAGATAGAAGAGATGATATCCTTACCGAGTATTCAAGGTTTAAAAGAAAATAAGATAGAAAAAAT
>JACQMY010000021.1 GCA_016203305.1 Candidatus Woesearchaeota archaeon | reverse complement strand
GCCCTACAATGCAATTAAAGTCATCCTCAAACAAAAGCTCAGTACGCTTGCCAAAACTCTTAAAACCATCAAGAACAAGCTTAGTAATACGAGTACCAGAAAGCACTTTCTGCTCCTCAACAGTACTTGAAACGGCTTCCATACACCTATTTTTCACCCATTCAAGCTTTAAAAAAGTTTGGGAGTATTTAAATATAGGGTGAAGGAAGAAGGACGAAGGTTGTAGGATGTAGGTATTAGGAGTTAGGATGAAGGTGGGAGAATGACAAGCAAAGTACGTGCAGCACACTGGGCAACTCGTACTCAAGGGGGCACACCATGGTAATCAAAGTTCATGCTGCCCACATACTAGTTAAAACCGAACAGGAAGCAAACGGCATACTATTTGACGTCAAACACGGCAAGGACTTTGCACAAATAGCAAAAGAAAAAAGCATGTGCCCAAGCAAAAAAGAAGGAGGAGACTTAGGCTGGTTTGGCAGAAACCAAATGGTCAAAGAGTTTGAAGTTGCGGCATTCGCACTAAAAGCGGGAGAGTTAAGCAAGCCAGTAAAAACACAATTCGGATGGCACGTTATCAAGGTGATAGAGGCTAAATAGAAAATCCCAACTATTGAATATTAATACTTGGAATCTTCTAAGCCTCAAACTAGATAAAAACTATATGAGTTTGAGCAATGACAAATATCGGAACAACCGCGGACGAACTATTCACCCGTAGATACATGATGGTTGGCGGACGCGCAGTCCCAAGAGTCTGCAAGGCAGTCAGCAAATATCTCTTCGGCCATTCAGGTAACAGCTACAAAGATCCAGAACTAGCAGACGACATCAGATCAAACTTCCTAGGAGAACCAGACCCAGCACGCGTACGCGGCTACCTAGAACGAAGACTAGGCATAAAAGTAGACTATGAACGATTACAAAAAGAATTCAGAGAAGCTGGACTAGAGTTCTAAAACTCCCCCAGACTCTTCTGCTTTTTCATGCCGGAAAGCACCTGATAAGGTGTCCAGCTCTTACGGAAAATCTCAGGATGCTTGTTCCAGTTTCTCTTCAAAAACTCAGCAGTCTTAGGATCAGCCATGTAACCAGAACCAAAGTCCTCGCCAACATGCTTCTTTAATTTTTCAATCTCAGCATCTCTTGCCACTTTTGCAAGAATGGAAGCAGCACCAACAATCAAGTATTTAGCATCAGCTTTATGCTCAGTCTTAATGTCAACAGTCTTGTGTAACAAACGCTCTGCAATGTACTCATGGTATGCCTTTGTGTTAGTGCTGGGACAATCAACAACAACCTTATTCGGAGAAAGCATGTTGATAAGCTCAACACTCTTGTCTGCCTCAAGCCAGTTCAAATTCTTAGAACCATCCTTGCATAAAACATACTCATCAATTTCCCGTGGCGGAACAAGAATCAACTGAAACTTCACATGCTTAGGAAGCTCTCGCGCAATACGCTCACGCGCAGAAGGAGATAACAATTTACTGTCCTTCACGCCGAGATCCTTCAAAGATTGCTCTTTTTTATCATCAATAGTAGCACAACAAATAACTAACGGGCCGGCAATGCAACCACGACCGGCTTCATCAATCCCACCAATGATCATATTCTGCCGTTGCATAGTGATGTTTAAAAACTATTTGGAAGAACGATCGAATTCCCTTATTACAGCATTGTACAGCGCAGCAGCCAACTGGTCAGGCCGGTAATCCAAAGGATTCATGCATTTCACGTTGACGCCATTCTTCTGTGCCAGTGTACTCACTTTTGTGCATAATGCCTCATCAGGATCCAAGTAAATATTGCTATCTCCTTTGAAATAAACGTTAACCAGTTCTTCAACAGACTCGCGTGAGCCACCCCACTCCACCGCGTTGAATTTCGCTTTACATAGCGACCTTTTTGTTGCCTTGATTGTTTCCTCGAGTTGCACATGGTGCATGTTCGCAACAACTTCAACCAGTTGCGAATTCTTCTCAACATGCAACCCCCACATGTAGATTGGGTGTTCTTGATTAAGTCTAGCAGGAGCGGCAGGTTGATTGACAGACTTTGCTGCAGCATGAGGTTCTTTGACTTCTGGCTTCACTTCCTCAACTTTACGCTCGCGATACTGTTTTGCAAACTCGAAATACCTTTCTTGTAATTCTAGATCAAAAAACTTCAAAACATACAACACTTCATCGTTTAACGCGCGCTGGTGCGCTTCTGCAGGATCAAAATCATGGTTCACATACTCTCGCTCCCGCAATTCGTGGAAAATCATCACCTCTCTAAACTCAGCAGGAACAGAAGCATCCTGAAAAGCACCGCTATGCGGCGTGATTGTAGGTTCTGTACGTGTTGCAATGCCTATCGCAATGCCAGGAACAGCGATGCCACCAGACCATCCAGATTCAGCACCCTTTGTGATGCGATACTGCGAATCACCATGCCTCACCAAGAAATCTTCATCAGACTCCCCTAGAATCTCCACGCGATCAAGCAGGATGTTGTTACGCAATATATCATCCAAGCTCATGCCTGACCTCTTTCTCCAAGCCGAGTTCGCGAACAATATCATCCAAACGCTCCAACGAGTTCGACAATTGCAAAGGAGAGAATGGAATAGCATTCTTCTGCATTGTGCGTACCACGGCATCAAGCTCACGATAATTCAATCTTAGATCAACGGCATTTAGTCCGCCGCATTCACTGTGAACTAACAACGGCCCGGAAAGCGTTGGCTCGCGAGACAACCCTTCATCAGGAGAGTCGGCGAACACATCCTCGCAAACAGCACACTCCCATTTTTCAACAGCTTTGACAGTCTCATCAATAGATCCCTTAAATTTCACGCCACACTCGCCTACCTTTTTCTGCTCGCGCTCCAATCTCTTGACTACAACAGCGGTACGCTCTGTTCGTTCACTGCGTGCCTGTCTGGAATTAACAAGCCCGGCAACAAAACGGCGCGTTGCAGAGGTCGCGCGCGCCAACAAACCAACTTGGGGCGTGCTAAACACAGGAGTGTAGTCGCTCATGACTAGAAAATGCGCGTCATGCATGTCTGTAAAACGTTCCATTGCCAAAGTTGGAATCATGAAACGATCAGGATTGCGGCTTACTGTCACAAAATACGGAGCAAGAGCCACTAGTTTCATGTCAGAACGCCACAATGCATTCTCAACGTAATGAGTGAACTGGTATTTTCTTGACGCATTCAAACTTTCAAACAGCTTTCGCGCAACATCAACAGTACCAACGCGAGCGCAGGCATACAAGCTCTCGCACAATTGCGAAACCGACAAAGCATCTGACGGAGTACGCAAAGCATCTGCAAAAGGAAGCACAACAGCATAAGGTTTTGTTCTTCCATGCTCTGTCAGCACGTCTTTAACGCGTAAATCCAAATACTCCCCTGGATTGAGAACCTGCACTTCATTACCATCAACACGATTGCCATCAATCAAACCATTCACAAAAGAATCTATTTCGGTTTTATTTGCAAACTCTCGGCCAGTACGGTAGAATCCAGTTCCGTGCGGGATAATGACAACCTTTTGGCCTGGACGTGCGTAACGCCCGTTAGTGTCAACTGCAAACATTTCCTGAGTAGCTGTAATCTCACCCGGAGCCTCGATCAGTTCAGCCCATTCGCCAGCAGAAAGCATGTGGTGTCCTAATATTCCAGGAGGGGTAACCCTGCTTTGAGCGTCCTGAAATGCAAGCAATGGATAAGAAGAAGAATACTTGTGCCCCTGCCGTGCTTCACGGTCATTGCTTCTAGTCAAATATGATCTGAATTCTTGATGCCGCACTTCGTTCATGCAATGTATTTTAAATTAGGTATTTAAAAACCTTTCTATAT
>JACQMY010000027.1 GCA_016203305.1 Candidatus Woesearchaeota archaeon | reverse complement strand
GGAGTATCAATCCTCAAAACATCATTTTCCTTGTACGCTTTTGCCATCAGTCATCACCTTTTTTTGTTTTATACCAAATTAAAAAAAGTTAAAAAAATTATTGAGCCTCCTCCTTGGATTGGAGAACCAAAAACTTATATGCCTCGTCCAAAACAAGCATTGCCTTAGGCAAGTCGTTCACACGCAAAGAATTCGTGCTCTGCCACTGACCAGAACGATCAGCATAACGGCGCTGCAAACTCACAGTATGCGTCTCAAACACCTTACCATCACGGTTCACATTGCTGTTTTTCCAGACTGTCGCGCTAATCGCGCCAGTAGTAAAACGCCTGGCAGGCACACGCTTGTCCTCATGCGGCTGAGCACTTGGCTCCTGACCCGCTGTTAACTGTTGGCTGTTAGCTATTAGCTCTTGGCTATTGGCCTGTTGGCTGTTAACCAACTGATGGCTCGAGGCCACCTCAATTCCTTGTCTGTTTGTCGTTTCCATTTCGTTCACCTCTTGGTTCTTGCCGATGCTTTGCATCGTCAAGCCTTCACCAACCTTGTTGGCGAAGCTTCCCGTTTTGTTTCAGCCCGGATAACCTCCGAGTGAGGTGCTCACAATGAGTACTCTAATACCAAGAGCGGTTTAAATATGCCGCGAGAGGGCCTGTCTAGTGTCCAGTGGGAAGTGGGGATTGGGACGAAGAATGAAGGCGGAAGAAGGTATTAGGACGAAGGATGTAGGCTTTTGGCTATTAGGTATTAGGACGAAGGATGTAGGTATTAGGCGTTAGGTTGTAGGAATTAGGACGAAGGATGTTGGCCAGTGGCCATTAGCCCGCAGTTTGTAGACGAATGTCAAAAGAAACGCATAACGCCAACAACGACATCAAGAACTACAACCACACCAAACAACGCAAACTCAACCAAGCCATCAGTCCAGACAAAACCCTGAATGCGAAACGTGCTAACCGGGTGCAACAAATTACAACCAAGCCGCGTAAGACAATCAGAAGCTAAATGGGTCAAGTAGCCAAGCGCAAGCGGAAGACCAATCCACGCCAAGCCAAAATACCAAAACACACCATATAATATTAATGCTGGAAAAACGCTATGAAAAAAACCACGATGCACAAACACGCGCGGAATCCAACGCGTTATCGGAAGCAACCGATTGATCTTACTGTTCTCATGATCGACATCCGGCCACAAGCTTGCAAACGTTACTAAAAATACGAACAACAGACTGTTATCCGGCTGAACAAAAGGCAAAACTAACAAGCCTACTAGAAATCCTATTGCCATATGAGTTCTGCCCATCATGAGAATCACCCTTTTGATCGATAGAACTACGAACGCGTATAATAGCTTTTGGCTGTTGGGTATTAGGTTGTAGGCGGATGAAGGCGGAAGGACGAAGGTATTAGGGCGTTGGGCATTTGGCATTAGGACGAAGGCGGAAGGATGAAGACGGCTGGCAACTATTGCTGCGGATTCAACTTAGCCAACTCCTCCTCAGGATTAGCCTTTTTCACCTGGTTAGCAATGAATTCCAAACGGTCAAAAAAAGTGGTCTCCACGTTGCCACCCACCAAATATGATTATGAAGTGATTTGAAAAGATCATACTGTGCCAAGGCAATAAGCTTATAGATAACGATGATCGGCAGAATGCTGTCGCAGTACATTGCGAAAATCGTATGCACTCGGGCTTGTAGTTTGATACACCCTCATTTTCGGATCAAAAACGCAGGCAACGATATTGCCGTCTTTGACAACAAAAGGATGAAGCTGCTCAACGTTTAAAATTCGGACATCCGTCCCCCGCTCGAGTTCATCTTTAAAAAATGCAAGATTTGTTTTTAGCCCATTCATTTTTCCAGCACGAATATGCGAGCCTAAATCCTCAAAAGCAGGAATTGGAAACTGCGCACTTAAACGCAAATAGCTCGCAACCATATATTGAGGAATTCCCGCATCCTTCGCAATCCTATCAAGAAGCGAGTTTGCATCACGGAGGTCGTTACTCACTGGATTTCCCCGTTCCCTCTGTTCCAACCAATCCTCAAGCCCAAGACAAAACTTGCTGACACTCTCTGCAGTTACCGAAGTTCCATTGAAATTATATCGCCCTGAACCAAATAGAAGAGAAGCATCATATGCTATTCGCGCACATTTCGCTTTCTTTAACTCATAACCATCAAAAAGAATTTCATCATCCTGCATTAATCGAATTCTCACGCTCCGGGACGCGGTGGAGACATCAAAATGATACCACTCATCACACTCGGCAAGAATATCTGCCAGCCTCTTCGAACCAGCTTGCAAATGATTCATACGCCCACCAGCTTCCTGAGCAGCCTATACCCTTGCAGACTTCTCAACCGCAAACCATACTGTGGATTGGCAACAGCGATACCATCAAGCTCTTTGAGAAGCCCCCTTAAATTTTCTTTAAAATCGGCTCTTGCTTTCACCAGATTCCTTCCATACTTTGACACATTATCCTTAAATTCAACCAACCCTGTTTGCAACTCTATAATTGCATCAAGCTCTTCTTGAGAAGGATTTGGCACTTCCACTTTCAAACGCCCAACAACCTGCAAAACCATAGCAAGAAGAATATCCGTTTGTTTTGGAAACGTTTCCACTGAACGAAACGTGCCAACAACTGCACCAAGCGTATCAATCAACTCATTAAAGACGTCCTGATTCATGACAGTGACCACTAGTCAATGACATTTAAAAGCCTTTCGCAATCACTGCGGATCAAGCTTGGCCAACTCCTCATCAGCATTTGCCTTCTTAACCTGGTTGGCAATAAATTCCAAACGATCAAAAAAAGTATTCTTCTTCACACGACCAACAAACTTAAACTGCTCGCCCAACAACTCAGTCTTCAAAGGCTCAAAAGAATCAGGAGCAACACGATAAGCAACCATCTGCTCCTTAGTCTTATCCAACAACTTCTCAGCCTGGTTTCTAAACAAAACAACACGCAAGTTCTCAGTACCATCATCAAGGAAAACATTCACCAAATAACTATAGTCAGGAACAACCGTGCCGTGCTCACCGCAAGACCAATGACCCTCAACCTCCTTAACCCTCGTATTACACTGAGGACAAACCTCGAAAAACTTAGGATCAAATACCTGCACAACAGTGCCCATGATCTCAACCTGATCATCAGACTCCTGAAGCTCACGCAAAGTCTTCCTTTGAACCTTACCAACCTCAGGAACCGGCTCCTGAGGAGACAAGTTAACACGAGAAGCCTCGTTCAAATGCACCTCCTTATACCCCCGCTGGTTCTCCCTAACCAAACCACCAGAAATCTTCAAAGGCATACCAGCAGAAAGCTGGCGAAGAACCTCAGCCTGAGTACCCCAACAAACAATCCGCACAATACCAGAATCATCACCAACAAGGAAACTACCAACCTTACCACCAGAACCATCAGCACGCTGAAACTCCCTAACATCAAAAACCTGAGTAACCCGACCAAGAATTTCAACATTACGCATGCCAGGCAACAAGTCACGAATCTTACCAGAACTCTCCAACAACTTAACACCAAGCTCATTCGAAATAATATGCGCAGCACCCTCCTTAGAAATCAAACCAGACAAAGAAGCACACTTCGCATCAATCTTCGCAAGAATATCCTGCTCGGAAAGACCAGACTTCTCCTTCAATCTCGCCAACATATCAGGCAAAGGCATCCGAATCATTAAGCACCCCAACAAAAGCAGTATAGAACTTATTTATAAGAATTTAGGTGGTAGGAATTAGGATGAAGGCGGAAGGAAGTAGGTATTAGGACGAAGGCGGAAGGATGAAGGTTGTAGGAAGAAGAACTTGGTTTTTAGCTAGTAGTTTGTGCTGCACCAACAACATGCAAACCATAACACACCTTAAACCTGCCAACAGGAACACGGAAAGCAAACACATCACCCTTCTTCTCAAAATTCCAAGCAACAGGAACGCGACGCAAAGCACACGACTGAGCATCAGCATCACCGTGACAGGCGGTAGCAACATCCTGCAAAGTACGGAAAGCAGCATCAAACGATGAAAACGGCAAATTCGGGCTGACAATATCAACACCAGGACGCCAAGCAACCTTACCAATAACCACCGGACTAGAAACCCTCCGCAAAGGAAGCTCAACAGGACTTATGGAAACAGCAGTAAAACGACCCTGATCAGCAGAAACCTCAAAATTCTGCAAAGGAAGAACAACCCTTGACTGTTCATTATACTTTGCAACAAAACCATCCATTGCAGTGTTAAATTCCTGACGAGTCAACGCCATGAAATCAGGACGACAAACCCGCTTAGGATCATCATCCTTGTTCACAACAAAACAACCATCAACAACACCACCACAAGGAGCCTCTGCAAAACCTCCCTTTTGAACAAGAACATCAGTAGCTCTGCCAAGCGAAAACTCAACAGCACCACGCATAAACATGTCCAAAACCACACGATCATGCAACGCATTCACAAGCGGAATCTGAGACTCACCAATAACTCTCGCGGGCGCCTCAGCCTTGGCAAAAAGCTGAGCGTACAAAGCAGCCAACAAAATCAAAACTGCAAAAAACATCAACACCATAAAATCAACACCCTTTCTACTGTTAACAATACGCATAACTACCGAGCAAGCGGCTCGCTCACCCCCTTCAACTCAAACACCAACACGTCAGCCTGCTGGCCAACACGCAAAGGCAAAACAACACGCTCGTTCACAAACTCATTACTCAACACGGCAGCAGAAGCACGATACGCAAACAACAACGGCCCGCCAGGCGTCAACGCCACCAAGTCCTCATACGGAACGTTAAGCTTCAAATAAAGTTCACAATGCAACACAGGCTCGGTCTTGGCGCAAGTTACAGAATGAACAGAAACGCCCTCAGTACGACTGTAAAACTCTGTCAATTGAGCTTTAACATCATCAACAGGCTGCAAAGGAAGCAACATCCAACGAGGCACGCCAGCAACCGGCTGGTTCAAAAACTCAAAAACCTCAGCCCTAGCATAAGTATTACTCAACGCAGTCCTCTGAACCTTAACCTGCGGCTCATCAATCGACAAGCCAACAAACACGTAAAACAAAATCATAAACAAAGCAATAGCTGGCACGAACAACACCAACGACAAAGCCTGCAAATCACCACGCTTATTCATAAGCCTCATAAGAAGTTGGATACACCTGAGTAACGCGAACAGACACAGGACGGCCGGACGCGTCTCTATATTGGTATGTCTTTTCATGCAACGCATAATTCCTACTCGGAGCAAACTCACGAGCCGCCTTGAAAAACTTCTCAGACTGAGCGCTCGGATAGTACTTATCAGCTCCTGACGAGATCTCTAACCCAAACTTCTTAGGACTCAAAACCAAAGAACCCATACGCGCAGAAACAGGACCAGCATACACACTCTGCTGCCAACCAGTAAACGGATCAACAAAAGTCAACAAAGTCTGCGCGCGCAAAGACATAAGCTCAGCATCAACCATAACCGGCTGAGAAACACGCTGCAACAACCCTTCAGGAAACTTAGCCAAAGCAAACGCAACAGCCATAGCCACCATGACGTAAACTATCAACCACATAGCATCACGCGCAGACAAAACACCTCTATTACCGCGGAGCATACGCATCAAGACCCCCAACAATAGCCAAAGCAACAGCACGATCCTGCAAGCCAACAGGAACCTCAACAAGCACAGCAGGAGAACCCGCCATCTCAGACTCCAAGCCAACACCAAAAGGCGATGCCGGCACTAAAGCAACCTTAACATCAGGCAAAGACCTCAACAACGACTGTTGAACCCAACAACCAAGCCTCGCACTCTCAACATCACGCAACGCCTTAACACGTATAACATTCACTGGCGAACGCGCAACACCAACCCACGCACCACTATCCCCCCACACCTGCTGCCGCAAACCCTGCAACAAAGAACGCAAACCATCAACATCACGACCAACCAACTTTGCCCTAGTTATTCTTGCAGAACCCCTCTCACAAAACGGCAAACGCAAGCTCACAGGACCAAGCTGACGAACTTCAACAACATTACCATCTCTCACCATAGTATAACTGCCTGAAACCCTAACGCCATTGAACTCATACCGGTTATCCCCAGTGAAATAGAAATAACGCCCCTTATCAGGAGAAGACTCAGAAGCAACCACTTTCCCTTGCTCGAAAAATAAATACAAACCCTGCGCAATACCAGTCGAGTCCTTAGCAAAATTCATGTCCGGCGGCAACAAATAAGCATCGTCAACATCCAACGCGCCATCAGCAGAAAAAACATCCATGTCCAAACGCCTATCAGAACCCAACAAGTAAATCTTCGCCAACATACCACCCAAAAAAATAACCAAAACCAAAGCAATGAAAAAAGTCGGTGTTAAAACCAACGACCACAAGTCAACCTGACCACGACTCATGCAACCCTCACGAACAAAGTATTACAATCACGCCCTACGATTAACTTCTGACCATCCTGAACATCAATACGCTTTAATTCATTCGGAATACACACAACCTCACCACGACAAGCCACTGGGCAACGCGCCATACCAGAAAAACCCCTCAAATCCTCACCAATAAGCTTCTCCTTAGCAACAGCAAGCACCTCACACTTCTCCACAGGCTTACCACCAACATCAGCCAAAACACACATACAAGGAACACCCCTAGGACACTTGCCAACCTGAACATCAGCATCAGGAGACTGAAAGTACAAACGCATTGGTTTCTTATCCGTCTCCTTATACGCAAACAAGGTTATCGGCTGATCAATAGAAACAGTATTCTTAACAGACTGAACAACAACATCAAAATAAGCAACTGCCTCACCAGCAGAACCAGCAAAACCGCCCATAACCTTAACCAACCCATAAATGCCAAAACCAATCGCCAACGCAGTAACAACCAAAATAACCAAAAACTGCGGAGACAAAAACTGACCTCTTTTCATAACGCAAAAACAGCGGAAAGAAGTTTATAAAGATAGTGGGTGAAGGAAGAAGGGCGAAGGTGGAAGGGAGAAGGATGAAGGAAGAAGGCGGAAGGGAGAAGAACGGCGTTTGGCATTAGGTGGCTGTTGGCAATTAGTAAGTGGTTTGTAGTAAGTAGTGTGTAGACTGAGAAAATTACGGAGAAACAGACTCCCTCTTCTGACAACACACCCGCTTCTCCGCCAATTTTGTTCCCGCCTTACCACAATCAGACCACACACCACCAGGAGGGTTAGGAGCATTCTCATAATCACCAGAACAACTCGACGCACAAGAACGACCACTCAAAATAGACTGGCAAACATCAGCACCAGCCTGAGCCTGCTCGCCAATCTCAGAATACTGCTTAGTACCCTTTGTCACATAGTTACGAACAACCACGCTCAGAATGACGAGCACTATCAAACCAAGAACAATCATTATCACCGTACCCACTGCAAACTCAGCGCCCCTTTTGTGCATGAAGTTCATCAACAATCACGCATATTTAAACCTTTAGCTGCACGGACCAAGCACAAACCCAGTCATAAGACGAACTTTATCAAAATGGGCTATGTCCCCACCAAGCTCAGCTGCACCACTATAATAACAAAGCACTGCAAGAGGCACAGGATCCCGTGTCCTGCCCAAAAAAGTAATCATGCCCTCCCCACTGCCCCACTCAACATCACTAACCCCTTGAGACTTCAAATAAGCGATATTAGCATCGCTCAACAATTCAGCCTTAGAAATACGCACACCACCCATCTCGTGCGTGAAAATCTCTGCACAATTCCACTGCTTAAAATCCCTATACTTCACATGACAATCAATAATGTACGCCAACAACATATCAATCGCGGCACGCTTGTCCGGAGGCAAAACCACTGGATCAGGAGTAGGAAGCCTCCCCCTCGCAGACGCCGCGTCTGTTTGCTCGCCAAAAAGAACATCACTCAACGTCTTCAACACACCCTTATCAGCAGTCTTCTTGCCCAACATGAAAACAGGAATGCTGACAGCAATTACCACAATACCCAAAATCAGCACGACAAAAATCATGCTAATACCCTTACTATTCATCCCAAACCACCAATAGCCTCTGAACCCAGACGACCAGACTTCATCGCGATATAAATCAACACGCCCAAGCCAAGCAAGCCAAGAATAATGCCAATAATAAACATCCAACCAGGAATCTCCTGACCCTTTTTGTTCACGCGATCACTTTTGTACATCCCAGACCTCCATTTGGCGAATCAATAGGATCACGAAGCGTTGAAAACGGAGCAAACAATAAAACCTTTCCTGTGCTCAACCCTTTACTTTTCATCTCCTCGCGCATGGCCTTTAAAGCGTTCAATGCAAAAATGTTTCCGCCATAAAGCGCAGCCGCCTGATCATAAAAAACGCTCCCTGCGCCAACAAGGCCAACAACACGCGCACCAGCAGTAGCGAGCTTAACACCCGCAGCAACCCGCGGAACAAGCGCAACTTGCTGCACTAGCCTAACCGCGCCCAAGCGAGGAATTACAACACCAGCTACCAACAGCCCCAAATCAAGCTCAGGATGATCTTTCCAAAAACTAGTGAACCCAGTCCAATATGAATCCACAACTTCCATATACACAACAGCGTAAGGCGTATTAGTATAAAATGCAAACGCCGCAGGATTCGGAGGAACGGTCTGACCCTCAGCAATATGATCATAATAAAACTTAGACTGACCAGGAATAGACGTTGTTTTCAACCATGCATCAAGAGAAGTGATCATCCCATCCTTAGGATACAAAATCGAACCAGGCAGATCCCTTCCCCAAACCAATTGCGAACAAACAACACAAATACTCTGATCCTCAACCTTGCCCCTAGCAAAAATGTTCAACTTACCCTTCCACACCTTATCCCAACAACCCTTCAACTGTTCAGCCATCAAATAATCCAACGCCCACTCGTCAATCTTAGTTTCATCAGGAAAATACTCGCGAGCAGGATTGCCAGGACTTTGAGATTTTTTCAACCCCTTCTTGACAAAGGACAACTTCTTACGCGCATCAAGAGCTTTCTTGTCAACCGTTAACGTCTGCATCTTACAAGCACCAGCCTCCTTCTCAGCAAAAGGAACCTTGCTGACCAAAGCAGACAAAAACAAATCCCAACTACACTGCTGTTTCTCAGCCGTGCCAAAAATAGCAGCCTTCAAACCACCCAAAACACCAAAAATCGCCAGCAAAGAAATAGCAATAACAATCATGCCAACCACGATATATATCGGCTCAGCAGCACGCCTGTTCACGCCAACACCTTCTTCATGAAGATGTAAATCGCCAAGCCAATAATGACAGCAACAATAATACCCATAGCCACCTGCTCAAACATAGAAACATCTCCTCTTTTGTTCATAAAGAGAATAGAAAAAACAGATTATAAAATCTTATCGCTTACAACACACCTGATCAGCACGAACGTTCGAGAAAGCACCATACACAGGATCCTGGCAATCCTCGATAAGCATAGGCGTGCCAACAGGAACTTTACACTCCTGGCCAGCAACCTCTTTCGTGCCCTTGCCGAACTGAGTGGTCTTCTGAGACACAATATAGCCCATGATGACCAACACGATAAGGCCTATCGCTACAATGATAATCATAGTAACCGGCAAGCCCTGCGCTTTCATACTATCCTGTAGCAACACAACACGCAGTGCACATAAAGTCCTGAATCTTCTGATCCTTAGGAGTGCCCTTTGCAATATACGTGCCAGTCAACCTAGTTTCAAACTCAGGATTACAAGCAGTATCCTGCTCGAAAGTAGCACCAGAATTCTGCATAGCAATGGAAGGACTCTTCACAACACACCTGCCCGTACACTCGGAAGCAGCACGACCAAACTTACCAATCTGACCTGAAAAAATCGCGCCAACAACCACCAACACAATAATACCTAAAGCAGCAATAATGATTGTCGTAATCGGAAGCCCTTGTCCTTTCATACATAACACCTCTTTCACACAAAGACAGCTACCCGCGTATTTAAGCTTTTTGTAGGCATTGGGTAGGATGAAGGTGGAAGGAAGAAGGCGGAAGAACAACGGTCTTCATCCTTCCACCTTATACCTTCAACCTCAATTAGGTATTAGGCGTTAGGTATTAGGACGAAGGGTGAAGGAAGAAGGCGGAAGAACAACGGTCTTCATCCTTCCACCTTATACCTTCAACCTCAATTAGGTATTAGGCGTTAGGTATTAGGATGAAGGCGGAAGGATGAAGATAGTTTGTAGTTGGTAGTTTGTAGTGTGTGGTTTGTAGAATCAGAACTTATCGCTCTTCTGTCTCAGACGCAGGCTCCCACTCCTTGAGAACTGCCAACGCCTCTTTTTTGTAACCCTCAATCAACTGCTTTATGATCTTTCTCATCCTGTGACTAATTACTCCGCCAGCTTTAAACTTTTTGCCTTGTTTCAACCGCTTTTTCCAAAGTTTTAATGTAGAGATTGATTTGTAAGTCTATTTCTTTCCAATGCGCATATGACGCAGGTTCGCCATAGTAAATACTGCGATTTCTTACCGTTCTGACTTTCTCAAAAAAATTCCAATCGAATTCAAATTCAGGATGTTTTTCACAGAGATAGGCAAATACGCATTCGTGCGTTCTTGCTTTTATCTTATCAAACACAAGGAATGCCTCAGAAAGCGTGTGAAGAACGTCATAGGCCAATTTGTAGATTGCATTCCACTGTCCGCTCTCTCTTGCCGCTTTCTTGCTCCACTCTTTGACCGTGCCAAAGTCCGCTAAGGCAACATCGAACATTGCACGGACTTGGTCTGTATCAATTTTTGCAAGAGGGCTGAATGAGCCTTCATTAGTACAACCTTTGAAAACACCAGCTAAACTTCTGTCTTCACGCATGCGCAACCTGCACGAAATTAAGTGTTCCCTTGATTAAATACCCTTCTAATATGTTTCGTAAGAGCGCGGGTTTAAGCCTCTGCAGGTCTTCCTTATCTTTGCATACGAATGTTTCAATTTCACGACCCAATTTCGCTCTAAATGCACCCTTGTCGAAGCCTTCTGGATCGCCGTACACGAAAAGGTCTATATCGCTTTCTTTATTCCAGTCCCAGCGGCTCATGCTGCCAAACATTATGACTGCCTGCGCTTTTGGCAAGCTAGTTAAATGGCTAAGAAAACCCTGCTTTTCAAGCTTGTTCAGCGCAAACAACCGCTTCCTTGCCTGATATGTGGAACTTTCATAATTTCCCACATGATAAGGCATTTTACCTTTTGGCTTAATTCTTCTGACTAGCCCTTCCTTGACGAATTTTCGCAACCATCCTGCAGCTTGCGGCCTACTGATCTTAACAGCAGTCAATATTTCCTCGAAATGCCAGTGTTTGGTTGGCTCATTGAAAAACAAGTCCAACACCAATTCGTCCTTTTTCATATTCGTTAGGTTAAAACTAACTATTATTTAAATCTTGCTATCATCCAACTGTTTCCTCAAATTTTGTCGAGGCAAGACAGAATATGTACTCATTCCCCGGCGTTTACTACTCTCGCTCATCACCAACCTTCAACAATTCCTCCGCACTCTTAGCATCTCCAAGAAAATTCTCACGCGCCACCTCGCCAAGCACATAGCAAACATCCTTCTGTTTCACAGTAAACTTCGCTTCCACCTGCTCAACAAAATCCTCCAAAGCAGACATGTCATGAAAAACAACCTCGGCAAGAACGTGCCAGCCATTGTTAATACGGAACAACGCATTAACATTCGGATGAACCCTCAAAAAAGAAAAAATAGCATCCTTGTCCTTATTGTCAACAGCCAGCTTAACAAAAGCAGAAGCTGAAAAGCCAAGACGCGCAAAGTCCAACAACAAAATAGGACGCATAACGCCAGAACGCGCATGACTACGCAAACGCTCATGCAACGTGCTCAAGGGCAAACACGTCTTACGTGCCAAGTTTGTCAAAGACAAACGAGCATTCCGTCGCAAGCCAGCCACCAACTTAACATCAGACCTCTTCATAACGATCACCTCAAACAAAAACAAGCAAACAACACGTATCAATTCGATTCTTAAGAAGTATAAGAAAGGTATAAGGTGGAAGGGATTAGGCATTGGGTATTAGGCGTTAGGATGAAGGACGAAGGCGGAAGGGCGAAGGAAGAAGGACGAAGATAGTTTGTAGTAAGTAGTGTGTAGAAAATCAGAACAGCGCTGCCATGCGCTCCAAACCAGACTCCCAACGCTCATACTGCCGAGCATATTGCGCATAAAAATCAGGACACTCATCACGAACACCACGCAACTCACGAATGGCACGAACAATAGCCGGCTTACGCTCACCATGCATAGAAGGCCTGCCAGGATCACTCCACGCACCAGCAAGACAAACCAAACGATAAATCCCAGAATTATGAAAAGCACAAGACAACTTGCTTTTATCCAAATGCAACCCTTCCTTTTCTGCATCAGCAGCATACCCTAAGACGTATTCACGACGCTCACGCTCTGTGAAAAAATCACGGTACAACAACATGTTCGCAACATCAAAAGTACACGGAACACTACCATCAACCTCACAATCAAGCGCGCCAATCCGTCTAGCAAGAACAACCTGGTCAAGATGACGATCAGTATTCCCAACATCAGGCATCATGCGCACAGCACGAATAATCGGCTCGCGACTAGCAAAAAGCGCGTCAGCCAACTCGCGAGGAATCCCAAACACAGGATCATACAACTTCTTCCTCAACTTGCCATCCAAGTCAACAGGCTTAACACGATCCAAAGGATACCGCGCATGAATCTTAGCAACAATAGAAAGAGCCCCACCCATACGAGATTTGTCACCACGACGCAAAGCATCATACAACAACTCACCACGAATAAACCTCAACAACAAAACATAACCACGCCCAGGATCCTCCGCTATAGCATAAGGAAGCGGCCAATCCGCCTCAGGAACAGCATCCGCAAGAACATTACGCTCATCACAAAAACGCACCAGCTCGTCCTTGCGCGGATAAAAACGAAAAGTAAACGAATCGGCAAAAAAATAACTATCCAAAATACGAACATCATTACGAGACTCGCGATCACTAGCAGGAGCCAACTTGCCATGCGTCCTAACAAGCCCATAAATATCCCTCCAAGCAGCCTGCTCGTCAGAACGACGCTGAGCAGATGCCAACAACGCATGGAAAATATACATCTCAAGCTTCAAAGGACTGTTAAATTCATCAGCAACACGACGACCAAGCTCTGACAAATGCCAAGCACGCCCAGGATCAATCAACGCCTCCTCAACAGCACCAAAAATATAGTTACGAACATCACGCACTTCAACATTCCTTGCAACACCCCTCACCAAACGGGAACACTGCGCACCAAACATGGAAAGCAATCCAGGACTTGGACGCTTGCCATCAGACCACTCGATAGCAGACTTCAAACAATCAAAACCAGAATCATACTCCCCCCTCGCGACAAAACCACGCGCTGCACGCATAAGCGAAAGCGGATTACGATACTTCAAAAACAACGCACGCCCCCCATGACGCCCTGTTGCAGACCCATCCAAAAACTCCTCCAAACTCCCGCCCACGCGTTGCTCACCCTGCAAGTTCATAATTGGAGGAACCTCTTCCAACACCTCTTTCTCAAGACCAGAAAGCACACCATAGTCAGACAAACGAGTACGCTCACGAAAAAAATTATCTTTTGTGTAAGCTCTCGCAGCCCACGCAGCAACATTCGCCCCAAGGCCGGCAATAATTGGGCTTATCAACAACAAATTCTTACCCAACGCCTCCAAAAAAGAAAGATTCTCACCAAAACCATTCTTCCAAAAATAGTAGCAAACAAGAGCAGAAGTTCCATAAAAAGCACAATCTCCAACCGAAACAGACTTTTCAGCACTCATCACAGCGCACGCCACTGGTTTTATATATTAAACTGACGACAAAACAAGCATGAAACGCAAAGTCATACAAATAGCAGGCAAAACATACGTACTCAGCATACCAACCCACTGGATAAAACAATACGGAATAAACAAAGGAGACGAACTGGAAGTAACAGAAAAAGGACCAACACTAGTTGTGGGAACGGGCAAACAAAGAACAATAAAAACCAGCTCGATCAATTCGACAAAATTAGACGAAAGAGCACTACGCTGGACGCTAAGCAGTTTACACAAAAAAGGATACGACCAAATAGAACTAACCCTAGACGACAAACAACATACAATTGTAGAAGAACTCATAAAAGACCTATTCATCGGCTTCGCAATCGTGCACAAAACAAAAAACACCTGCACCATCCGATCAGTAAGCCAAGACCTAGACGACCAGTTCGACACAATCCTAAGAAGAGCATTCATAGTAACACTACAACTAGCAGAACAAACCCACGAACTCGCAAAAGAAAGCAAACCACTCCAAGCACTCCTAACTCTAGAGAAAACCAACAACCAACTAACAAACTTCTGCGAAAGAACACTAAACAAAAAAGGACACCCAGACACGATAAAAACCAGCTTCCTATACGTCATAATATGGAATTTAGAAAAAATAGCAGACGACTACAAATACCTCTGCCAACACCTAAACAAGAAAAAAACCAACACACAAGCACTAATGCTGTTAAATGAAACAAACAAACTACTAAGAGAATACTACGAACTCTACTACAACTTCAAACTAGAAAACCTAAGCACGCTAGCACAAAAATTCAAAACACTGGAAAACAAAATCACGCGAGAACTAGAAAAAAACGAAGACCCAATAACACTCAGCCACCTACATCATATCGTCCTCAAAATAGCAGACTTCAGCGCATCAACAGCGGCACTAAACAGCTAGTTTGTAGTGTGTAGGGTTGTAGGATGAAGGCGGAAGGACGTAGGTGTTAGGACGAAGGGTGAAGGAAGAATAGTGCGTTCTTCACCCTTACACCTGCTGCCTTTGCCCTCGATCATCTGCAAATGTGCAACGTAACATTAATAGAAAAACCAGGACGCACAATCTCAGGACGAGTGCTGCCCTCACGCTCACCCTTACAATCACCATTCCTAATCTGAACAAGCTCAATAGCATCAGAACCGGCCATGAAAAAATTATACCTCTTACCCCACTCACCCAAAGTAGCGTCCAACAACAAAGCAGTAGTTGAATTAAGCTTTTTACAAGTCGAAACACCATCTTCGCACAAAGAATCACCAAGCCACTCACCACTGCCAACAGACGCCAAAGCACAATCCTGCACTAACTCCCTCATCGTACGCCTGTTACAATTCTCAACAGTAGTGCCCAACAAAGTATTCAAAAAATTAGCAGCCTGAATGCTCTCCTTAACCCTCTGAGACTGCTGAGCAGGCTTTTTAGTCAACACTACAACAGCGAACAACAAACCAAGAGCGACAAGAATAACAATAACGACCAGACCGAAAATCTCCATCTGGCCCCTAGTTTGTGGTTTGTAGTTAGTAGTTTGTAGTGCGTAGTCCGTAGTTTGTCGACTAGACATAAGCAGCCACCTCAATAACACCAAAACCATAAGTCTCCCTCACAGGATCGTACAACAAAATCGGACTCTGAGTAACCAAAATAGAAGAATACTCCTCAGCCTTACGAACATAAACATCAACAGACTCGCCAGCAGGATACAACTCCTGCACGCGAATAGTCGCGTAGCCAAACTCAGGATAATAATTAGAAAACACAGACTCATTACGCATCAAAGCAGCAACATGCCGCAATTTCAACTTATCAATACAATTCTCACGCTGAGCCTTCAAAAAAGAACAATCAAGCTCAGGCAAGTACAAAGCCTTCAAAACAACCTGCAACGCCTGCTGCTCAGAAGCCTTAACCTTCTCCTTCTGCAAAGAAGACTTCTGCGCACCAAAATAAAACACAGAACCGGAAATAAGCAAAAAGAAAAACACGACCAACACTCCCACGGTCTCGAACATCTTAACCTGGCCCTTTGCAGTTCGTAGTTTGTAGTTTGTAGGACGAAGGTAGTAGGGCGTAGGATGAAGGACGAAGGACGAAGGCGTTAGGTTGTAGGAAGTAGGACGAAGAAGCCGCGCCATCAGAACAACTCCGGACAACTAGCCTGAACAAGCTCCCCATTCAACTTCTCCAAACCACTAGAAATCCTAGACAAAGAAGCAATCTGATCCTTCGCCTTCTTCAAATCAGCAGCAACACTCTCAGCCACTTTCCGCTGCTCACCCAACGCCTGACCAATAGAACCATAAGAACACCAAGGTTTAGACTCGGCAAGCGCCTCATCCAACGTAGCAGAACGACGCTCGTAAACAGCAGAAACAACAGCCAACCGCTCAAACGCAGTCTCCATACTACACTTGAACATAACATTATCAGCAGAAAAAATGGCGGCAAACACACTAGGCAACCCACTATACGCAACATAGTCAACCTGGTTAAAGCTCCCATCATAAGAGTAAAAACCAATAGCAGTCTTATCAACACTAACACCAGAAGAAACCCTGCGCAAAGAACGAGCCAACTGAACAGAACGCACACGCTCAAGAGGAATGTTCAAAAAAACAAACCTGTTATGCACGAACTCCTCAGCATCCAGAGAAGAAAGATCATCAAGAGAAACATTCACATACACAACAGAAGCAACAACAACACCCTGCCTTCTCAAAGGCGGAGGCAAACTCTTAGTAACAACCTCCAACAACCTCCTACTCTCACCATCACTATCATCAAACACGAAAACATACCTATAATCAGGATTAGTAGCAAAAATAAAATTCGAAACCCGATACGGCTGCTTCCAATCAACAGTCCACAACAACGCATCCTCGCCCTCCAAAATAGACGGAGCAAACATGGACTTCTCACCAAAATCCTTACGCGCCCTAGAAATACTAAAAAAACACGCACACCCCCTATTACATTCAAAACCAATACCATCAGAAGGCAAAGGCAAAAGCTGAGCAGCACCCTTGCTAACAAGAGCGCCAACAAAAATATCCTCAACATCAGTAGCGAGGGTAACTTGCAAGTGCTCCTGACTCAAAGAACGCTGCTTTTGCGCAACCATAAAGAAAAAACCCAAAATCACGCCACCAGCTATCATGACAAAGATCCAATGAAACTGCTCCTCAAAACCCCTACTATTCATCTTGCTCCCACGCAGAAACCTTCGCTTTTCTGCCAGTGCCCTCCATACGAACAGTCACACCATTAACATTTGGAACACAAACAAAACCACCGACAACCTCCACATCAGGCAAGTCTATCGACTCAGAAACACGCGGAACAATAAACACATTCTGACTGCCGCCCTTGCACGCCTCAGCAGCCCAGGAAACCTCAACAGACCTGCCAGGAAGCTCAAGAACAGGCCTGACAACACCATCACAAGTCGAGTAATCAAAAAAACAAACACCATCATACTCACTCGGAAGCTTCAACTGAACCTTACGCACACTCTGAAAATCACGCTTCACACCCTCAACAGCAATCTCCAAATCCGTACGAAAATCAACCAAAACAACCTGCTCCTGACGCTCCATAAAATAACTAATAGCCTTATAGCCATAACTAATGATCAAAATAAAAACAAGACCTGCAAGAATAAACACAAACACCTGCTGAATCATCTGAGCCCTATCGTTTGCCATAACGCCTCAACTCCCGCTCAAACTCCTCACGATGCGTCTTATAATACTCAGCCGTAACCTGCAACTTCTTAAACAACACATCAGCCTCCTCCCTCGGAAGCTCGCCACGCTTAAACATCTCCAACTTACGCTCCAACTCCCTACGCTCACGCTCAGACAAGTCACCAAGAACAGAACGCAAACGCTCCAAAGGAGTTCCGACAGTCTCACGACGAGCAATACGACGCAAACGCTCCAACTCCTCCCTAAAGCGCTTCTTAGGCAAAGGCTTTTTCTTAATCTCGCGCTCCAAAGAAACCCAGTCCTTCTCAGGAAGCTCAACCTTATGAGCAAAAGAACGCAAATGCTCAAGCTCATCAACACGCAAAGTCTCCACACGCCGAGCTTCCTCACGCCTCTCAACACGCTCCTCAACACGCTCAACCTCACGCCTCATCTTAGACAACAAGAAACCACCATACGCAACACTACCAAACACCAAAACACCAAGCAACAACCACAACAAAGCCTTGAAAGCACTAGGCGGATGACTTGAAGGATCCAAAACATTAGTCCCTTTTTCCACCTCAAGACCATCACGCCAGCCATCACCATCACTATCCCTCAACTTCGGATTAGAAGAAAGCTCAAACTCGCGCAAGTTCACCAAGCCATCACCATCAAAGTCACCATCAGCAGCAGCCTCAGGACAATCAATACAGCCGAAAAAGTCCATACGCCACTTATCATTAATATCATCACCAACACTAAACAGTTGACTCAAACCACAACCAGACTCATCAGCAGACTCCTCAACAGGCGTGCCTGGACACTTATCCTTATCGTCCAAAACACCATCCGCATCATCATCGCCAACCTTCTTAGTCGAACAAGCCTTAGTCTCAGGATCACAACTCAAACCAGAGGCGCAATCAGTATGCTCCAGACAACCCTTACCCTCAACACAAGGAGTACAAGGACCACCACAATCAACATCAGTCTCACCGGGAGAAGCGGCCTTGTCAGCACAAGGAGGAGCAACAGCACACAACTTCCTCACAGGATCACAATAATCAGTATCACAATCACTCTCCACAATACACGATTTCTCCTCACCACACTTCGGACAAAACTTACCACCACAATCAACATCAGACTCCAAACCATTCATAGCACCATCAGTACACTTCGCAAGCTCACAAACACGAGCATTACAATAATTAGTCACACAATCCCTATCCAAAGCACAACGCAAGCCAGACTCGCACGGATTACACGCACCACCACAATCAACATCAGACTCCTCACCATCCAAGTCACCATTCGCACAATCATCAGGCTGCTGCGAAGAATCAATAGCAACACCATCACTCTCCAAAGCAGCACTTTCCTGACCAACCCTGTTTACAGCCTTAACTATGAATTGGTAATGATCACCATTAGCCAACCTCAAAGGAGTGCCGTTCTCATTAGTTGACACGTAAAACGGCTGACCATGAGTAACGTTCACCACCATATCCTTGAACACAAGCCGCTTAGACTGCAAATTACGCAAAGAAACAAGATAATGATCAATGCCACTCTCAGCATCATTGCCCTTGAACGCAACACGCAACTTACGCAAACTCCAAGAAACCTCCACATCCTCCAAAGCACTATCATCAGTCACGTACTCCATCTCAGGAACAGAAGTATCAACCAAAACAGGAATACGCAACACATCAGACTTCTCACCAGAAGCATGAGCACACTGCACGAAATAAGTATAATTCCCCTCACCAGAAACTTCCTGCTCCTGCGCCTGAGAATACGCACTCCTGCACGCACCCATACATTTCGTAGCATCATTCTCCCGCTCACCAACATAACAAAACACCCGCTTATTAGCAAAAACGCCAACAGTAAAGTTAGTAGTCCTAGACCCAAAAGGAGTGCTGCTAGAAACAGAAAGCGGCCGGGACAAGTCAACACCAAACTTGATCTGAACAGGCTCAGAAACTAATTGGTTTTTACCCTTACACGCAACATAATAAGTAAAGGAACTCTGCGAAGAAACATTCACCTCAGCAGACAAAGTAACCTTAGGAGCAAGATCAAACCCAGGGAAAACCCCCTCCATAGCCTCAAACGTGCTCACAGAACGCGAAAACTTACAAAACCCAGGCTTGTCCAACTGAACCTTCAAAGCAGCCACAAACAATTCCTGATCAGGAAAGAACCTCTCAGAAATAACACCAGGCTCTGCCCAAGACTTCACAATAAAAGGAGGCTCAGGATCAAACGAAATAGGAAAAGTACGATTGACCAAACCGAACAAGTTCAAACGACAATACGCATGCAACAAGAATACCTCTTGAGCAGGATCACCAATCTGCAAACCAGAAGCACTATGCAAGTACATCTCCCCAGAAAACTTTTTGAAAAAATCAAAATCCTGAGAACTAGGAGCAGTAGGAGTGTTAAACACATAAGCACACACGCTAGGCAAAGGACTCTCCACAACAGCATCAAACGAAACATACGGCGTAACACCAAACGCAGGCTGAGAAAGACGCAAATTAGGCTTTAAAGTAGCAATAAACACGCTACTCTGCTTAAAAATCGGCAAACCATTGAAACCAAGAGCGTCAACAACAATCGTATGCATACCACCACCAGTCAAATTAGTAACAGAAGCAGTAAAAGTCCTGTTATTATTATCGACCTTAAACAAGTCAGTAATATCCCTTGAAATCTGACGCTTAACAAACGGATCAGAAAAACTCTCCAAAACAATCTGAATCCTAGACAAAGTAACCGGACGAGAAAATTCCAAAACAATATCAATAGACGTCTTGTTCAAAATACTCCCATCAGGAGGAGAAATACGCACGTCAGCCAACGAAGGATCAACAACCACAAGATAAGACAAGCCAGTATTGTTAACAAAAACACCCTGCACGTTCTTACCATTCACGCCAAAAGAATAATTCCCTCTTAACGCCTGAGAAGCAACAAACTGATGAGAAGTAACAACACCCTGCGAAACCTGAGCAAGAGGAACATTACCAAGCTCAGAACGCAACTCGGCATAAGTAATCAAAGTAGGCTCATCAAACTCCAAAGTAAAAGTCGGAATAGTAGCAGAAGTGAAAAACTCTCCACCCAAAAAGCGGCCACCACTAACAGAAGCATTCACCAAAGTAGGACCCTGACACGCATCACAGGCAACAACAACAGACTCCTTAACAACCTCCAAGTTACTGGCAGGATCACGACTATAAAACGCAATAGTATTATTGCCAACCTCCAATTGCGCAAGAGTCCGAGCCTTACCATCCTTAACATCCTTCAAAAACCGATTCTTCAACAAAAGCTGAGTAGCAGTAGTCAAAATAGGGAAAGCAGCAGCATCACGACAATCATTAGAAGCACTCTTAACGCACAAAAACGTCTTATAACCAGTCTGGCCAGCAAAATCCCTGGGAGCAACAAGCTTTGAAACCTTATCAAAAATACGAACGTTCAAACCATCAATCCTGCCACCAACACCAAAAGGAATCAAAGTAGTAACAGGAGCAAAATAATCACGCTCGCACGACTTGTTGCCAAATTTACAATCCCTAAAAGAAGAACGACCATCAGCCTTTTTTGCACAGCCAGAAACAGCATCAAACTGGCACACACGAATACCACAAGGATCAGTACTAAAAGTAGCAAGCGAGTTATCAGGATTCAAAGTAATAGCCCCAGGAGAACCACACTGCAAACGAGTATAATCAGAACAAGAAGCCTCATCACAACTCTTACTAATCCTCAACTCCTTATCAAAAAAGCAAGGGAATAAGTTCGTGCTAAGAGCAGAACTCTTCTCCTCACGACAAGAATCCCACAACGCACTAAACGCATCAATGTTACCAACACCATCAGTCCCCCTTTTATCACAAAACGCACAATTACTCTTCTTCTTATCAATACAAACACCAGCACCAACATCACTAAAAGTAGAACGCCACTCACACTCGCCAACACCACAATTATCCCGCTGACAAGCACCAGAAGACTTGTAATCATAACACGACATCCTAGGATCACAATCATAACACTTATCCTGAACAGTGGCACTCTTGTCAAAAAAGCAATAACGAGGCAACACACCCTCGCACCCAGAAACAGCAGAATACAAGCCGAAAGGATCCCCACCACCACAATCCTCACGAGACATACAGTTAGCACCACGCTCATCAGCACGACAAACCTGATCACCCTCACAAGAAACCTGAGGACCAACAAGAACATTACCATTACAACGCCAAGCACGATTAAAACGACCACCAAAAGCGAGCTCAACAAAACGATCAAACTGAGAAGCAAAGTCAGCAGCATCATACTGCGCATAACCATTCGACAAAAGATAAGACCGGAAACGCTCATAAAAAAACGGAGAAATACAAAAAGAAGACTCCAATTGCTTCCAACACTCCAAATCACCCAAATTACCAGAAGCAACACCAGGCTCGCTATCGCCAACCTGACGATAATGAGCAACAACAGAATAAGTATAATCAGTAGCGAACAACAAAGACTCATCCTCGTCATTAAATGAAGTTGCAGGAGCAATATCAGCAATCTTTGAAAAGTCCCCACACCCCAAACCCTTACAACGCGAAATAGACAAAAAGTCAACAGGACAAGGAATGGAAAAAGACAACGCAAAAGCCTTCTCACCACGCACAGGAACAACCGTCAAATCCCGAGGAGCAGGACGGAACGTAGGACTGCCACAACCAGCCTGCAAAGGAGCACAATCAGCAGAACACGACAAAGCATTCTCATTCGCCTGACAAATACCATCCCCACAAAAACCAACAGCAATCTTGCCTAAAGTAGCATTACAATGATCGCTGCAAGTCTTAAAGCCCGGGAAGCCAGCAAAAATAAACTTCTGACGATCACAATCCTCGCGTGTCTGAATACTCCCATTCTTCACAACAGGATCACAACAACAACCACGCTCCTGAGCCAAGACAGGCATGGCTAGAACGAACACCAACACCAAGGTAATCAGTATCAACGAACTTCTATCAGAACGCATTAATGGCGAAAAAATAGTGCGTTCTGCCAGTATAGCAAATCTCACAAAATTCCTTCCAAAATTAATGAGATTTGCTATTCGCATAACGCCACCTTCACGTCAAACACCTGGCTATCAAACGAATCAAGCGGCAAGTTCGCATCATCCTTCGCAAACACTTGCACCTTAAAAGTACCAACGTCAGCCAACTCGCTCTCAGAACGACCAACAACCTTAGCAACAAAAGACACCACATCCTCATCAGGATCAGAAGCATTAAGCTCCAACACAAAAGGATTCGAAACACCATCATCAGGACAAGGATCACGGAACAACAACTTATTGCCCTCAACAACCACCCTAGTACCACGACGCTCAGGAGTCACGTGAAACACAACCCTCTCCAACGGCTTAGTATCAATAGCCCACAACGCAGGAATCCTATTCTTACGCAACACAACAAACTCAAAAGGACGATTCTGCAAAGAACTCTGCTCATCACGAACAACAAGCACACTATCCTCACCAAAAGATTGACGCTCAACCTTAATGTTGCCAGACGAACTCGGAGCAAAGGAAACATCAGTCACATCACCATCAACCAAAGACTTAACAAAATAATACATAGTAGCAAGACGAACATTAACCCTAGTAGCAAAATCCTTCAACAAAACCTTCTCCTTCCCAGGAGTTGAAACCTCCAAAGGCCACAAAAGCTCAACAGTCACGTACTGCTCACCAACAAACTGCTCCTGACGCTGAGCAAACACCAAAGACAACACACCAGAACCAGAAACAACATCAAAACCCTTAGCCTCAAACTCCCTGAAATCAGCACACACAGCAGTCTTTTTGCCAATAAAGGCTTCAAGCGACTGCTGAACAGAACCAGCAACAGGCTCGCCAGAAGCAGTCACCTTATACAAAGGAGCCAGCTTACTAACCCCATAATAACCAGTAAAAAACAAACTCCCATCCTCAGGACTAAAAGGAAAAGAATCAAACGGGTATCCAGGAGGATTGCTCACGAAAACACCACCAAGGTCACCAACAGGCGGCACCACCAAGTAAGGAACATCCAACACGCCAGAAGAACCAGGAAATTTAGCAAAAGCAACACTGCCCTGCTGCAAAAGACCACCCTGGCTATCATACAAAAAGCCGCCTTGCTTACCAAGCAAAGACAAAGCCTCACCAACAGCAAGATTCAAACAAGTCTGCACATAATCCTGCAACTGCTGCACACCAGCCTGCTCAGAACCCTGAGAAAACTCCTTTTTCTGCAAACTACTGCCAGCGTACAACGTAATGCCGAACGCTATAACAACCAAAATGCCGATCAAAATGAAAACAGTCACCTGGCCCCTCATCGAATCCTCCCAACAACCTCACTCCAAGAATCAACAACACTAGGCTGGAAAAACCTCCCAACAGGAGGAAGCTTATGAGCAACAATATAAAACTCAGTAGGAGAAGGCTGAGACTCACAACTCGCAGTATCATCCACACGCTTAACCATGCGAGCACACGCATCACGAGGAAGCTCAAAATTCGAAAAATACCAGCCAGCATAATCAACCTGACGCAAAGTAACATTCAACTGCTTAAACGCGTAAACAAACTTAACATCATTCTTAGCAAGATAAACATGAGTAAATTGAGGAGTAGCGCTAAAAAAAGAATAGTTCAAACTCTGCTTAGCAGGACGGTGCACAAAAGAAAACACCCAAGGAGAAAGCTTCTCTGAAAAAGGGCGAATAAAAAAATCACCCGCCAAAGCAGAAGGATCAGGCAAAGAAGGCAAGCCAGGAGCGTACAACAAACTATTCGTCTTATGATTATACCAAACACTAGGAGCAGCACAACGATCAAACTTAACATCAGAATCAATAGCAGAACGACAATCATTACTATTAGCATTCAAAGCAAACAAAAAGCTCTGAGTGCCATCATCAACCTCCCTATTCAAAGAAGCACCAACAGCAACAGAAGCACCATAACGCAAAACACACACGCTATTAACACAATCCTCAACAACAGAACGCGAAAACCCCTGCGGACAAGCCTTTCTGAAAAAGTCACGCACAAAACCACGATCATTCGAATAAGAATGCCTATTCAAAACATTCTCATACTTATCACAATACAAAGAAAAATTATCAGGACTCAAGGACAAAGCAACACCCAACAACTGAGTAGCAACCAAACGAGTACGAGAACTCCACTCACCCCAGTCACAATAATTATCCAAAATAAACTGAGTATCATTAATACACTTAGGCCCATTAGAAGGATTCTCCAAACCATCCCAATAACTCCCAGGATTATTATCAAAATCCTCACTAAAACCATTACTAACCAAACATTGGCTCTCTTCCCTGCAAAAACCAGTACTCGTCTGCTGCCAATTAGAACGAATAGTAGCAGGAACCCACTGAGCGCCCTGAGCAACAACCAAAGGAGCAAGCAACAAAACTATCAGCACCCCTCTTATCGACATTTGTACCCCCTCGAACCAACAGTCTGATACTCGTTCCTGTCGCGACAACGCAGACCATCCCAACACTGCTGTTCAGGACAACAACCATCACGCTCAAGCACACCAAAAGGCTGCCAAGCAATAGATTTAGCAAAATGAAGCTCTGTTCGAGAAACAAACTGCCACGAACCACCAGGCGCACACACCACGTGCGGCAAGCTACCAGAAAGCAACGCATTCTGCAACGGAGAACCACAAGCACCACTCTTCACAAGAGAAACACCAGTACCCTGGAACAATTGAACAGAAGTTGACGGCTTAGAAGGATCAGGCTCGCACAAATAAAACTTGCCACGATAGTTAACAACATCTTTGTTACCGGCAACAGAACTGCCAGAAGCAACAAAAGAACTCTTGAAACAACCACCAGGATCCCCACCCCTTGCAGGATCATACTGGTCCTCATAAGTCGACAAAGAATCAGCCAGCTCACCACAACACTTCGAACCAGTCCACTTCAAGCCAGCAGCAACACAAGAAGCCTTGTCAGCATCAAAACTCTGCTTCCAAGTACCATCAGCACCACACTGGTAAACCAAACCACCAATAGTCAAAGAAGCACCAACCTTCTTAGCACCAGCAGAAAAAGGAGAAGAGCCACCACACTCGGCAACGCGCGCACCCTCACAAGCATACTCGTGGCCACCAATCGCGACCTTGCCCTGAAACTTCTCAAGATTTGACATACCAGCAGGAACATCAGAACAAGTGAAAAACTTCTGACCATTCGAAACAACATCAGCCTTCGGACAAGTATCCAACGAAAAAATCACGCCAACACTCGAAAGAGGCGCCCACCTAAAACGACCAGAAGCATCCTGCCCACACAAAGCCTGCAAATCACCATAAAAACCACAACCAGCATAAGGAGCATCCCCACAACAATGACCCAAAAGCCAATCTCTATTACGAGAATTACAATTCTGAGCATCAACATAGTCACAAACAGGAGCGCCCTGCGAATCCTTATTACCATCAGTATTCAAACACACTTGAACCTTATCATCAGGATGAGTTGTAGACGTCCTGGAAGTAGGACTTACCGTGCCAACCAGAGCAGTAGCATCCTGAAACCAAGCAACAACCTTAGAATCACTAGATGAAACAGTAACAGTACCCTGCTGAGCAACAAAATCACGCGCCGAGCCAAGCTGAACAGGACCAGACTGGCCAATAGACGAATAAGTTCTCGACACAGAGGAACCAGGACCAGAAGTCCAAGAAACCTGGTTAATGTAAACATAATAATAACCACCATACTCCACGTCACCACGAACAGAAAAAACAGCAGTACTCGCCTTCCTAGGAACAATCGGAATATTAATATCAGAACCCTGCAACGGAACACAAGTCTGCGCAGCATCACTATCAAAACTCAAACACAAAGACAACGAACCACCACCATAATAAGACGAATGAGACCTAACTGAAATCTTCGTAACCACAACGTCAGAACCCAAAGAAAAATACTGAGGCTGGCTGGGATGCAAGTAAAGATACGTACTCTGAGATTGGTCCCTCAAAGAAACAACAGAAATAGTAGCAGACTGAGCAGACACCAAAAGACTACACAGTACCATAAACAGTACCGAAAACACTCCACGAAACCAACTCATACCCCTTTTTCCTCTAACAAGACCCCCTTAACTTAAAAAGCTTTAAATATCTTCCTCTTCACAACAGCCTAATGAAAAAAGCGGCGATCACCATATTCATCATACTTCTTGCAGGAGCAGCACTATATCAAGGCATGAATAAATACCAAAACGAACGCATCATAAAATCATGCGTGACAAAACAAACAGACACGCAAAAACTACTCACCGCACTCAAAACAAACAATCCAAGCCTTTGCGCAGAACTAACACAACCACACGCATCACGATGCAAAGCATACCTGTCAAATGAACCAACAAACTGCCAACAAAACGACCTAGATTGCCAAGCCATAGCCAGCAAAAAACCAGAACAATGCGCAGAAAGCCTATGCAAAGCATGGGCAACACAAAACCCAGAAATGTGCAACGAGCTAGGAAACAGCGCACAATGGTGCAAAAACCTAGTAACACTAAACGCAGAAGCATTCACACCAAAAAGAGAAGAATGTGAGAAGATAACGAGATATTAGGATGAAGGGTGAAGATAGTTTGTAGTACTACGCACTACCGACTACTTACTACAAGCTACAAACTCGTGCTGTAGGACGAAGGATGTAGGAATTATCCCAAATACTTTCTCGCATTACGCACACCCAACTCTGAAAATAAGGAAACCATTTCTGCCGGAGCACGCATCTGCCAAGGAGAACTCGCAAAACTCGCCAAACGAACACGAACACCATACTTCTCACACAAACGAACATTCTGCATCAACCGACCAAGCAAAACAGCACGCTGCATACCAGATGACGCAAGAACTGACGCAAAAGAAAAACCAATCTGCACACCCTTATCAGAAGCAAGACGACAAACCACCTGATTAAGCTCAGAACGACGAAAATGAGTCGGGTCACGACCCTCCACCAGCTCAAAACCAAAAACCAAATCAGCACCACGCTCAACAGCCTCCCGAGAAGCAAGACAAACAGTCAAAAAACCAGCATCACGAGCACGAGAAACACCAGAAGCATCAACCAACAAGCCAACCCTGCCAGCAGCAGAAGTCCTCTTCCTATACACAAACAACAAGCCATCAATACCTAAACGCTTTGCCATAGCCAAAAACTCAGACTCATTACCATCAGGGAAAACAACATCAATCATAGCCATACCATTCAGATAGGTATTTAAAAGACTTACGAGGATATAGGTTGTAGGTATTAGGTTTTAGGAATTAGGATGACGGTAGAAGGACGTAGGGAGTAGGTTGTAGTAAGTAGTTTGTAGTACTACGCACTACCGACTACAAGCTACAAACTCGTGCAGTAGGACGAAGGCGGAAGAATGGAACGAATACAAAAAATAATGTCAGCAGCAGGAATAGCATCACGAAGAAAAGCAGAAGAGTTAATCAAAGAAGGAAGAGTAACAGTAAACGGAAAAATCGTAAAACTAGGAGACAACGCAGAACAAACAGACAAGATACTAATCGACGGAAAACCAATTGCACTAGAAGAAAAAACATACATCATGCTCAACAAGCCAACAGGATACGTAACAACAACACACGAAACACATGACATGAAAACCGTAATGCAACTAGTGCCCAGAAAACCAAAAATCTACCCAATAGGAAGACTAGACAAAAACACAGAAGGACTATTGCTGTTCACAAACGACGGAAACTTTGCAAACCAACTAACACACCCAAGATACAACATACACAAAGAATACAGAGCAACACTCGACAAGCCACTCACAATAAAAGACATAGAAAAAATCACAGAAGGAGTGCCAATAGACGGCAAGGCAGTAACAATACACAACATAACAACAAGCGGAAAAAGCGCAACAATAACAATACACGAAGGAAGAAAACACATAGTAAGAGAACTGTTCCTATCACTAGGATACCACGTAAACAGGCTAGTAAGAACAAAAATAGCAAGCCTAGCACTAAGCACGCTAGCCAAAGGAACCTGGAGAAAACTAAGAACGGAAGAAGTTGAACAGTTGAGAAAACAGGCCAAACAATGCGACATTCGAACATTCGTTGGCCACGCTCCAGAAAACCTTGCAAACAGCAGAGATTACGCGCGAGGGGGACTTAACCCCCGTCCCCCTCGACCCCCGAGGCCGCAACCTTTATAAATACCCCCTTGCGCCACCCGACTATGGTGCAGCCAAGATACCGATCACGAACAATGAGGCGCGTATTCGTACGCACACCCTCAGGAACAACCCTCCACTACAGAAGGAGAAAAAACGCAGCACCACAATGCGCGCAATGCGGAGGAGTACTTCCAGGAGTGGCACGCGGAACAAAAACACAAGTACGCAAGCTCGCAAAAAGCAGCAGACGACCAGAAAGACCATATGGCGGAATGCTCTGCAGCCCATGCACAAGACGCACAATAATAGCCAAAGCACGATCACACCTCCAGTAAGCACGGTGACGACTTACACACGAGGAGAGGAAAAAACATGATAGAAATAGGAAGAGTTTGCGTGAAAATAGCAGGAAGAGACGCAGGAAAAAAATGCGTCATCATAGACATTCTAGACGAAAAAAACGTACTCATAGACGGCGAAACACGCAGAAAAAAGTGCAACATAGCACACCTAGAAATGCTCCCACAAACACTAGAAGTAACAAAAGGAGCAAGCCACGAAACAGTCTGCAACGCACTAGGCATCAAAGCACGCGTGGCAAAAGTACGCACGACACCAAAGACTCAGAAAGCACCAGCGAAAAAACCGGCAGAAAAAACTACTGCTGCCGCAAAGAAGTAAGATTAAGCTCGCACCCTGCAACAGGCATAGACAAACCAAACTTCTCCAAAACAACAGGATGAACCTCGCCAAAAAAGCCAACTTCCCTGCCATTAACCATAACACGAGCTGCCCTGCCAGGAATAAAACAACCCATCTCAAACTCCTCAAGCGAGAAAGAAACACCTGCTGATCTAAGAATGCTCTCAACCAGCTGCCTCATCTCAGTAAAACCAGCAGCAGCATGACAGGAAACAACAGCAAGATGCCGCTCGTCAACAACATCCTTCCCACGCTGAGTAACAAGACCCTCTTCAAACAATCTCTGAGGGTAATCAACATGACGGTTCTTAGACAAAACGTCCATCAAAACAGGCAAAAGCCAAGTACGCACACAAGAAAACGTCTGACTCATAATATTCTCAATCTCAACAGTACCAAAATCACGCACGTTCATCTTATCATATAATACTTGCTTGTTAGACAAAACAGCACTCATCAACTCCTGATAACCACAACCAACACACAAAACACGCAACAAGTCAACAAACTCCTGCAAAGACTCAACACCACCAGGAGTAAATGAAGTCAAAGGCAAAGCATGGAAATCACCATACCCATACATTATGGCAACATCCTCAACAACATCAACAGAATGCATGACATCCGCACGATACGGAGGAAGCTCAACCTTGCCAGGACCCTTAACAACATACTGAGCACGCTCCAAAAGATGTTTAACCTCAATAGAAGAAAGATCCAAGCCAAGCAAAGACTTCACCAAGCTTTGATCAAACTTCACCAAAGAAGGATCAACACGAGGAGTAACAAAAGACTTAGAACCATACTTGACCTTAGCAGGATAAATAGCAAAGCCACGGTCAGACAACGCGTAAGCGAAAATTGTCGAAACCAACATAACACCCTCAAAATCAGTGCCAGTAACCTCGCACAACAACTCCTTATCACCAGGCTTCACTTTCCCAGTAATATCTGAGTTAATAATTGGCGGGAAAGTCAAAACTTCACCCTTCCCATTAAGAACCAAAGGATATTTCTTCGCATCTTTCAACAAATTAGCATACTCCTTGCCCTTCTGATGCTTCTCCAAAACCTCCTTAAGCGACAATTCCTGCTTCATGCCAAGAGGAACAAAAGAAACAGCATCCGGAGAAACAGCCTTATAACTCAAAGGAAACGGCATGCCAGAAGCCGGAAACAAGCCAGCGCCAACCTTCTTACGCTGCCTGCCAAAATTCTCTGCTAATTTTTCCTGCAACTGAATCAATTGAGCCACCAAATACTCAGAAAGAGCAGGACCTTTTGCAAGAAAACACGCAATAAACGGACGAACAGCAGCAACGCTCTTATCAACATTCACAACAATATCAGACTTCTGCAATTTCAAAGGCAACACGCGCTTGCCCAAAGCAGCACGGAAAAACCTAGCAAGACCCTCAGGACTCCACAAATAAGGCTGGTTAGTATCATTAAACTTAACAGTCATCTCGCTCGTCAAAGCAGCATCCAACTCAGCCTTAGCCAAATCAAGAAGCCTACGAAGCTCATCCTCAGACAACTTCTTGCCAATCAACGACCAAAAATCATCAGCTGAAAAAGTAATACTCGGCATCACATCACCTTCGACTGGCGCAAAAACGCCAAGTCGTGCGAAAACAAATTACGAATATCCTTCAAACCAAGCTTAAACATGCCCAAACGATCAATACCAAGACCCCACGCACAAACAGGAACATACTTCCCAAGCAAAGGAACAACAACCTCAGGACGGAACATGCCAGCACCACCCAACTCAATCCAACCAAGCTGCGGATGCTTTGCATACAATTCCACACTCGGCTCAGTAAACGGAAAATAACCAGGCACCAAACGCACTTCCTCAGCATCAGCAAACTCCTTTGCAAACAACTTAAGCAAACCAATCAAGTGACGAAACGTCATACCCTCCTCAATAACAATGCCTTCAACCTGATTAAAATCAGGCAAATGAGTAGCATCAATAACATCATAACGGAAAGCACGACTAATACCAAAATACCTGCCAGGAATACGCAAGTCCTTCGAAGCAAGCATACGCGCGCTACAAGCAGTGCCTTGCGTCCTCAACAAATGACGGTGAGTGCGATCAACATCAAACTCATAGCCCCAGCCGCGCGAGCCAGTAGAACCACCACGCTCGTGAGCATCCTTAACACGCTGCACCAAACGCTCATCAAGCTTGCCAGACTTCGGCTCCTTCACAAAATAAGCATCATGAATGTCACGAGCACTATGAAACTGAGGCATGAACAAAGCATCCATACACCAAAAATCAGTCTCAACCAAAGGACCAGACATCTCCTTAAAGCCAAGAGAAACAAACTTCTGCCTAACGACATCCAAAAAAGCACGATAAGGCTGCTTCTTACCACCAGAAACCTGAGGAACCCCACTCATAACATCATAACGACGAAACTGCTTACTCTTCCAAGAACCAGAAGAAAGAACCTGAGGAGAAAGAGCGTCAATAACATTCTCATCACGCACGCCAAGATCCACCAACTTTTTACCCAGATCAGTCAACAACGCCTTCTTAACACGCTCAGCATCGACACGAATTATCTGCTTCCTACGACGCAACTGGTCAACAATCGCGCGCTCCTCCTTAGACAAAGCAGAAACATCAACAGGAAAATCACGCCTCAAAAAACGCTCCTCAGGAAAGTCATTCTTCAAAACATGAGCACCATGCTCGGCAAGCTTAACCTTCAACTCCTTATCCTTCAACAAAACAATAGCAGCCTTCTGGCGCAACAAGCCGATACAAACATTAACCTCCTCAGAAGAAAGACCAGTCTTCTCAGCAAGCCTGCCAACAGGCATTTCCTTAACCTGAACAGCCTGCAAAAACTTACGCTCAGGCAATCCCTCCCTTGCATACTTAGAACCATTCTTATCCAAGAAAACAACATCACGAGGCTCAACAGACACGCGAATAAGCTTCTTGTTCTCCAACCACTGCAGAGCACGCGTCACCTCGACCTCCTTCAAACCAGAGGCTTGAGACAACGCAGACACGAATGGGTGTTGCTCGATCTCCGGCAACACCCGCCGTTCATACAAGTGCAAACTCTGCGCTAATTTTTTGAGGTCCATAAAAAAAGCACTACTTGCCTGCTGGCTTCATAGACTTCCACGCAACATTGAACATGTTCTCCAATGCAGACGCGAAAAACGGCGTGTTAACCCAAATGCCAACATCATAAGTCGGGTGCACATTAGCATCGTCCATAATCATGAAGACAAGCTCCTTGCCATCAACGATGCAGAAACGCGCCTTGCCCTCGCTATGACGAAGCTCGGCAACATCACCAAGATCCTTAATCGCGTCCTTGGAGTCCTTAGTCAAAGGAGCAGCAATGCGAACCTTCACGCCACGCTTCTTCAACTTCTCAAACAATGGCTTGAAACCCTCAACCTTACGCAACAAGCCCTGAGAAGTTGTCATCAACGTAACACTCTGCTGAGCATTACGAATGGCAAGCTCCAAATGCGAGTACAAATTATGACGGCCACGCAAACTGCCAGACAGCTCAGAAGGCTCGACCAACTCAATACCCTGCGTGTGCAAAGAGTTAAGCTCTTCAAGCACATCAGTTGTCTTCAGCTCTTCCAAACGCTTGACACGCTCGGAAGCTTCCTCGCTCAAATTCTTCTTCACACGCTCCAAAACTTCCTGCGGAGGAACGGCGATGTATTTAATCGGCTTGCCCAACTTCATAATGACAAAGCCCTTTCTTTCCAAACTTTCAAGAACATCATAACTCCTACTGCGAGGAACGTTCGCAATATCAGACAACTCGCCTGCTGTTGCCACGCCTCGTGACAACAACGCAGTCCAAATCTTCACTTCATACAAGTTCAAAACAAAATACCGGCGCAGCTTACTCAAAAAATCATCTTTGACTATCATTTACCCTCCCCCCTTTTTCACGACGGAAACGTCACTCCGACATTTCCGTAACACGTTTTTGTTATTCGCATGAGGTAACCAATCAGGTATTAAAACTTTTTGGTTCCCACCTGTTGGTGAACCCATCATTGCACGCAACTCCAGCGGGGAATTACTACTCCGGAGTTAGATTTTTAACAACGCCCAGTGTTATTTAAACATTTAGCAACTCAAACATCGTCATTTTGATGCGTTCTTCATGGTTAGTTGTTTGTAGTTAGTAGTTAGTAGTGTGTAGTTTGAAGGTATTAGGTTGTAGGATGAAGGGAGAAGGTATTAGGACGAAGGGTGAAGGAGGAAGGTTGTAGGTATTAGGACGAAGGCGGAAGGAAGAAGGACGAAGGTAGTTTGTAGGTTGCTATTCAAGACGGTAACGCAACAAAGCAGCAATGCCGCCCAAGCCATCAAGACGCTTGCCACCAGCATGCTCATGAGAAACAATAACAACCTTCCCCTTCTGCCTGTCAACCAGGCGCATTATAGCATCAACCTGAGCAAACTCATTCCGTTCCCGAAGCTTAGAAATCAAACTGTCGGTAACGAGCAAAGTAGAAATCGCGCCAGCAGACGCAGCAGTCTCTGTCTGTTTTAAACCATAAACAACAGGACCCTTTTTTGCAATCTCGCCCAACACCTGGTCGACCAAAAGCATCTCACGCGAAGTACGCTCCTGCCGCAAAGCAGAACGCACCTCGTCTCGTTTAAGCACCTCATCAATAGCGCCCTCATCAACAGAAGAACAAGAAGCAAGAACAAGCTTCCTCCTCAACTTGTCATCCTTGACAACCTTCAACAATTCCTCCTTCCAAAAAGCAGGAGACGCCACAACAACAGCATCACACTCAAAACGAACATCATAATCTTGAATCTGCTTGACAACCTGTTCAAAAAAATTAACTTTTGAAGAAGTCTGAACACGCTTCCGCTCAACATCACCCTGAATGTGTGAGAGCAGCTCAACACCGGAAGCCTTCAACAAAGCAAAAAACGCCTCCTCACGATCAAAAACACAAATCAAAATTTTCGCCTTTCGCTGCTCTGCAGCCTCCTGCAAACGATCCAACTGAAAGCCAAGCCAATGCTCCTTAACAATAGAAAAAGACAAGCCCTGCTCAACAGCAAAAGTATGATAGCTGCCCCTTGCAACATCCTCAGGACCATCAACAACCTTGCCATTAATCCTCAACATACCAGGCAAGTATTCAACCTTCTCAGCACGCACAGCCATGAAAACAGCACGCTTAGTCGCATCAGCCTCCTCAGAAACCTTCATCTTACGAAAAGTTTTACCCTTAATTATATCTCCCGAGTCAATCAGCTGAGACAAAAACCAAACATCCTCAGGAGACTCAACAAGTACCTTGACCTCCCCCTGCCTCAAGTTCTTCTCCAATATTTTCATATTAGTGTGTAGTTTGTAGTGTGTGGTTTGTAGAAATCTACTAACTACTGACTACACACTACTAACTCAGCATACTGACAGGTAAAAACATTTAAATACTATTCGCTCTGAAGAAGCACCATCTTAAAAAAGGTGAATGATGAATAAGCGCGGCAAGAGCCCAATCCAAAGCGGAAGTCCAGCAGTAGCACTCATCGGCATCATAACACTACTCTTCATCGGATACATACTATTTCTGCCGGCAGAAGAAAGACGAGCACTCCTAGAAGGAGAAAATGCAACCTCACTCGAAGAACGCATACTGCTTGACGAATCACCAGGAAGACTAGAATTCACAGAAAGAGCAGTAAACGACCACGAACTAGCCAACATCTACCTAGCAGAAAGCAAACAAGCAGCAGTCCTGGCACAAGAAAACCCATTCACAGTCTCAACAGGATGGTTCAGCGGACAACAAAAAACAATGACCTTCACGCTACACGAGCCAGAAAAAACAGAAAACATCATGCTAAGCTTCCAAACACTAGAACGCGCAGGAGAACTAATAATAACACTAAACGGACAACCAATATTCCAAGGATACATACCAGTACAGAATCCGCCACCAGTAATACTACCAAAACAATTACTGAGAAGCACAAACCAACTAGAATTCAGCGTCACAGGAGGATTCTTCAGCAAGAAAAAATACGCACTAACAGACATCAAAGTAGTAGGCGAGCTAGTTGAAACAGAACGACAAACAAGCAGCAGCACATTCACAATATCAGAAAGCGAAAAAGACCATCTAGACAACGCATTCCTAGACTTCTACGCAATATGCGAACAACAAGACGTAGGACCAGTCACCATAGAACTAAACGGAAAAGCAGTCTACAGCTCAACACCAAGCTGCGACAGCATAAACAGACAAGACCTGTACAAAGAAGACCTAAGAGAAAGCAAAAACACACTCACTTTCAAAATCACCAAGGGAAGTTACAGATTTGAAAACATCAGAGTACGCACCATCCTGAAACCAGTCAAAAGCTACATAGACTATTTCACACTAAAAAGCGAACTATATGACGACATCCTAGACAGAGATTTCAGAGTCATACTCCGCATGGAATTCGTAGACGACGGAGAGAAAAAACAAGCACAACTCAACGTAAACGGAAAGTTTGACGCAATCAACCAAATAGACCCAGAATACGAAAAAGACATCACCACACTCGTCAGAGAAGGAAACAACTACGTAGAAATCAAACCATTCACCGAGCTCAACATCGTCAAACTTACCATCAAGGCGGAATGAGATGCCTGATCTAAAAGAGACAAAAAAATTTGAGAGGCAGAATAGGCAACACGAGTCATCGACGAAGCAGCCAGAAAAAATACAGAAACCGTTGCAAACCTGCCAGAGCACATACAAGAACCACGCGTCACTATGGGATGGAAAGAAAAACTAGTAGGAGCCGCGGTTGGCGGACCAGTTGGTCTCATCGCAGCAAAACTTCTTGAAAAGTCAGGAAAAACGCCACCTGCAGCCGCAGCACCCGCGCCAACAATCATCACACAAGCAGCACCAGCGCAACCATTTGACCTACACAAATACATAACACTGGGCATAACCGGCCTAATTCTATTCATCCTCTTTGGAGTATCGTACAAACTACTCAGCATATTCGAAGTACAAACATACATCACCTTCCCACTCGGCATCATCCTCGCCACCATTATATTCGGAGCGATTCACGGCAACAAATTCTGCATCGGAATCCTGATCGGCACCATACTTCTAACCATCCAGATAGCATTAATCTGGGTACTCACCCTGACCAAGGCGCCAATCGCACTAACCGTCCCAATCCCAATCTTAGTGATGCTTTTCGCGCTAGGAGCAAAAGACTACAAAATGGCCCTTGTCATCGTGCTCCTCGCAAACCTCATCTTCTATGGATTTTTCGTAGGACTAAGCGGGTACAGAATGTTCCCAAGCAGCGGGCTGGCATACAGCGCACTAGAAGGCCAACAAAAAGCATGGACAGAAGCATGGAGCAGCCTCACAAAAGGAAGCAAAACAATCGTCACAGGAACACAAGAAGAAATCAGAAGACAAATGCTCATCGCGACAGGAGACTACGAAGCAGGAGTAGAAGCACAAAGCACCAAACCACTAGGAGTATTTTTGGAAGATGTAAATGTTGTAGACAAAACAGTTTCGAAAACAGGAGTCATCGACGCATACGCACGCCTAAGAGCAGAAAGCTACAAAACAACAATCGAAGGAGAACCGCTCAGAATAACCCTAAACTGCAGCGAGCAAACAACAAAAACAGCAGGAAGCATCAGACCACAACCAACATTCACCATAGAAGAACACGAAGTACTAGACATTGACTGTTTCATCCCAGCAAGCAAGCTAAACAAAACAGGCAGTTACACAATAGCACTCGAAGCAGCCTTTGACTTCACAACATCAGCATACCTGAAAAGCTACTTCATGGACCAAGAAACAGTAAGAAGCTACAGACGACAAGGAACAGAACCACTAGACGCATTCCAAATAACAGACCAAAACCCCGCAGCAATATACACAGCAGGACCAATGAGAATAGGAATGAAAGCAGGAAAACAACCAGTCACACTCATCAAAGACCAAGACATAGGACCAACACTCACGCTCACACTAGAACGAGCATGGGTGGACGGACAACTAATAAAACTCAAAGGACTACAAGTAACACTACCACCAGGACTACAGTTTGAAAGCATAAGCGGATACGACTTTATAACGCCAAGCTGCACGGCAAGCAAGACAAAGGAACAAGTATGCACGTTCACAGAAGAACAACTAAAAGAATTATACAGCGAAGAAGACCTAGCACAACCATTCAAAACAATAAGAATACAGACAGACCTAGCAAGCACACAACAACTCCTTGCCAATGCGCCACTCGCGATAAGAAGCTTTAAAACAGAAATAGACTACGTCTTCCGCATCAAAAAGACAGTTGATGTGACGATAGAAGAGGAAAGAAGATGAGCCAAAGGGTGAAGGAAGTAGGCATTAGGCGTTGGGCATTAGGCGTTAGGACGAAGGATGTAGGCTTTTGGCTATTAGCAATTGGCTGTTGGCTATTAGTACTAACGGCTAAAGGCCAAAGGCTAAAAGCTAGTGATTGTAGGACGAAGGTGGAAGGATGAAGAACGGCGTTTGGCTTTTGGCAATTAGCTTGTTACTCCTCGCGGCATGCCAGTTCCAATTCGGACAACAAACACAAATGCCACCATACATAGCAACAGGAACACAAGCACTAGACGCAAGATTTCAACCAACAAGCATGAACAACATCTACATGTGCCAAGAAGCAGACCTATTACTAATGCTAAAAAATCTCGGAACAGCAGACATAGAAAACGGCGTGTATAGTTTTATTTTGGAAGACCAAGTGATACAGCCAACACAAAAAAGAGAACGCCAAAAAACATTCAACCTAGAAGGAAAAAGCCAATACAACCCAACAGGAGGAATACAACAAGTAGCACTAAAAGTAAGAAATCCAGGGCTGCCAAGCCAACTAGAAGTATACGACACCCCAGTCATTTTCCAAGCATGCTATGACTACGAAACGTACGCAGGCGTGCCAGTATGCATAGACCCAGACCTGCGCAATCTAAACCCGCAAAAAACCTGCAGAGCACAACTAACCTCACTCGGCGGAGGACAGGGAGCACCAGTAGCAGTAACACGCGTCGAGCCAAGCATGACACCAGACGGGCCAAACGTAAAGCCAACATTCGTCATATACGTACAAAACCTCGGCAACGGAAGAGCAATAAGCCAGGACGCAGTAGAAGCAGCATGCGGAACATCAGAAACAGCAACACTAGAAAGCAGAGTAGACGTAAACGTACAACTACAAGACGAACAACTAGATTGCACACCAAGACAAGCACGCCTAGAAGAAGGCAAGGAAACACGAATAGTCTGCAGAGCAGGCAAAAGCTACGGCCAACTCGAAGGCACGTTCAGCACAATCCTAGAAGTACAACTCGACTACGGATACATGAACACAGCAGTACTGCCAGTCACTATAACAAGGCTGCCGGGACAACCACCATGTTAGTTGTTGGCTATTAGCTGTTAGCTTTAGGTTGTAGGCATTAGGATATAGGACGAAGGAATAAGGCGGAAGAATGAAGACAGTGGGCCACAACACACCAAAAAGTATTTAAAAAGAGTTCAATGAAAGACAAGAACATGAAAAAGAGCGTGATGGCAGCATTACTTCTGGTAGCACTACTCGCATGCCAAATACAGCCATCAAAACAAGCACCACAACCAACAGACTTCAGAACAGGAAGCCAAGGAATAACACTCCAGTTTGTGCAAAACCTGCCACCATCACGAATGTACGACAGAGACCCATTCAACGTAATGCTACAAATAGAAAATGTAGGAACGAGCAAAATAGGAGGCGGAGGAGACAGAGTGTATTTATCCGGATTTGACCACAACATAATCACAGGCATAGGAATGGACGGCATGCCAATACCAATACTAGACGGCAGAACAGCATTCATCAGCAGAGGAGGATTTGACACACTGAACTGGAAAGGCCAAATACGAAGCCTAACAGACAAAAGAATAGACAAGTACCAACCACTCATACTCGCAACAGCATGCTACAACTACGAAACAATAGCAAGCGCACAAGTCTGCATAGATCCACAACCCTATGCACCAACAAACGTCCAAAAAGTCTGCACCCCCACCACAGCAGGCACAGGAAGCCAAGGCGCCCCAATAGCAGTCACCAGTGTACAAGTAGAACCACAACCAAGCAAAACAAGATTCATCATCAACATACAAAACGTTGGAGGAGGAAACGTCTTCCGCTACGGAACACAATACATCAACAAATGCAGTCCCTATAGCCCCGGACTCGCATTTGACGAAGTTGACTTTGTCCAGTTTACCGATGTCCAGATCTCAGGAACAAGCATTAAGCCAACATGCAAAGGACTAGACAAAGACGGCCACGTAAGACTAGTAAACGGCGCAGGACAAGTCTTCTGCGAAGTAGACGCACAAGGACAAACAGCATACTTAACACCGCTAAACGTAATCATAAGATACGGGTACAGACAAAGCATAGCCAAACCAATAGAGATAAGAGCAGTGCCGTAAGTAGGCGCTAGGCTGTAGGAAGAAGGCGGAGGAATGAAGACTCCCCGCGTACTGTACGACACAAAGTTTATAAAAACAGTATTCTGAAGAACACATAAAAGAGGAAACAATGAAAAAAATCATAATTTTAGCAATACTAACAATTCTCCTAATCGGATGCAAACAAGAACCCAAAAAACAAGCAGTCAACCTGGAAAGCCCATTTGTAGGCGGCGCACAAGGACTCCAATTAAGCTTTGAAAACCTAAGAAAAGACGTGTTTGACGGCGGAACAGACCCATTTGACGTTGTTGTAAGACTGGAAAACAAAGGAGAAACACTAGTTCCAAAAGAAAACGTAAGAGTCAAGCTCAGCGGAATAAACCCTGCAGAATTCAGCAAAACAGAAGCAGAACTAACACGAGTAAGCCCAGACGACGTGATAGAACAAAGAAAAACACCACAAGGACAAACAATAGCGCCACCACCTGCATTCGTAGAATTCACAGGAATGAATTACAAAAGCAAAATAGCAGGAGCAACAACACAATACACACTAAGAGCAGAAGCATGCTATTTGTACAAAACCAAAGCAGTAAGCAAAATATGCGTACGAGAAGACCTGCTAAACCCAGAAACAGGCGGCATCTGCGAAATAAACCAAGACAAACCAGTCCACAACAGCGGAAGCCCAGTACAAGCAACAAACTTCAAAGAAAGCACGCGAAGCAAAGACAGAATAGGATTCACATTTGACGTACGCAACGCAGGAACAGGAAACGTCTTCGAACGAGCCAAAAACTGCGATAGAAGTGACCGCAAAAACGAAGACAGAGTTTACGTAACAGTCAACACCGGAATAGCAGGACTACAATGCACGGCATTGGAAAGCACTGCAAACGGAGCAGCAGGATGGACAACACTATATGGCGGCATCAAAACCATCAGCTGCACACAGCCGATAACCACAAAAACAGACTTTGAACAACTAGTCAACATCGAACTATCATACGACTACGAACAAAGCATACAAACAACAATAACAGTAAAGAGTTCTGGAGAACAGTAATAGGTTAGAACGTAGGATGAAGATAGTTTGTAGTAAGTAGTGCGTAGGTAGTAGGCGTTGGGCATTAGGACGAAGGCTGTTGGTAGTGTGTAGACGATTATTTATTTCGCGCGTTATCCAAGCCAAGCACGTGCAATTCGCTCACATCATAAACAGTAACACCAGCAGCGTGCTTCAACACAAAATACGCAACACCAAACGCCAACAAGTGCTTACTACAATCAGGACACAGGAGGACGCGAATCCTGTATAACACCATCCTCCACACGAACCTGATACATAGTAGAACCACGAACATCACACCCACCACGCACAGCATCAGCAAGCGCATTCATCTCAGCATGCACAGCATAACCTGAACAACTAGGCTCACAATACCTTGGCTCACACGCAAACCCACAAGGAGGAGCGTTATGACCCTTCCCAATAAGCAACCCCCCCCCCGAACTAGAACAACACCGCGCTTTGCCTTTCTGCAAGAAGAATCCTCGGCCTCGACTGCCGCAAAAGCCATCCAACTCACTGCAGTCTCAAGATCAGCACCCTCAAGCAGCCTCATTGTCCAGCAACCACAAACTGAGCCAACAAAGCCTCCAGTTGAATAAACTCGTCAGCACCTTCAACAATTCTAAATTCTGTTTCGCCACACTTGTCAATCAAAGCAACCTTCTTACGATTATCAATCTGCAAGTTCCAAACTTCCTGCTGAATCTGCTTAACAGCATCAAGACCAGAAAGACCATAACGCAACATAACATCCAACAACTTACCACGCGCAATGATAAAATCGCCCTTCAAAGCAGAAGCCATCACTTCCTTAACCTCAGCAGGACTAGCAACGCTAGCAAGAGAAAAAACCGTCTCAGGAGTCAAATGCTTGGACAAAGCAGCACAGCTCTGCAAAATATTAGTCAAACGACGACAATCACCATCAGCAACAGCAACCAAAGCCTCCTTTGCCTTAGGATCAATAGAAACACCCTCCTGCTTCGCAATACGGTCAACAAGCTGAGAAATCTGCTCAGCAGACAACGGCCTAAAACGGAAAACAGCACACCTGCTCTGAATAGGATCAATAATCTTACTGCTATAGTTCGCAGCAAGAATAAAACGACAAGTAGCAGTATAATTCTCCATCGTCCTACGAAGAGCCTGCTGAGCCTCCTTAGTCAAAGCATCACACTCGTCCAGAAAAATAATCTTAAAAGGAACGTCGCCAATCGCCTTAGTCCTGGCAAAATCCTTCACCTTAACACGCACAACATCGATACCCCGCTCATCACTAGAGTTCAGCTCAAGAAAATTCTCACGCCACTTATCACCAAACAAAGAACGAGCAACAACCAAAGCAAGAGTACTCTTACCAACACCAGCAGGACCGGCAAACAACAGGTGAGGAACGTTCCGCTGCTTAACAAAAGCAGCAAGCTTCTCAACAATCTCCTCCTGACCAGTCAACTCCTCAAAACTCTTAGGGCGATACTTCTCAGTCCAGATCGTGCTCTCTCCGTCCATAAACAAACCGCGCTCTGTAGAAGTATAAAAAAGTTTGTAGGATGTAGGACTAAGGTGGAAGGGAGAAGGACGAAGACAGAAGATCTTCACCCTTCAACCTTACACCTTCAACCTAGCTATTGGCCGTTAGTTTGTAGTGTGTAGTTTGTAGTCGGTGCGCCTGCCACTAGCTAGCTACAACTTAAACTATGTCTTCCTCAGAAATAACGAGGAAGTCACCCATAGCAATAACAGAGCTGAAAGGAATCAACAACTCACCAGACTTGCTCTTCTCCAACTCAAGCTTTTCAGTATATTGCGTAGGACTCTTCAAAACAACATGAATAAGCTCTCCACTCTTAGTCTCAAAAACAATATCACCAACCTCACCAAAACGCTTACCACTCTTGCTAACAACAGTCTTACCAATCAACTGCTTCGAGAACTTCTTTTGATCATCAACCATTGCCAATCACCTTTACTGTTATGAAATGACAACACCACGCCAAGCTATTTAAACTTTTCTCTACGCGCTTCCAGTTGACTAAGAACAGCAGCAGAATCACACTCAACACAAGCAGCACAACCATCATGACCACAACCCTTAGGAACAACACAGGATTCCCATGCTGACCTGGCTTTAGCAGCAACATCAAGCACCCAGTCCCTAGTAAAAGGGTTAAGAACAACAGAACGCCTAGCACTACCATCAACATAGTGAACAATGGCCTCAGGCACAGAAGTCTGAAACAATTCCTCCAACAACAAAGCATAACTCGCCACCTGAATACGATGATGGTCAAACACCCCATCAACAGGCACTTTACCACTTTTAATCTCCACAGGAACTAAACGCGCACCATGAATCTCCAAACGGTCAATACGCCCCTTCAAGCCCAACACCTTACTCTGAACAGCATACTCAGACTTAACCTTAGGCACCAAAGCATGCCATAACGCCTCACCCTGCAAACCCTGCGCGAGCAACGGAACAACACGAGCACAGCAATCAGAAGCGCTCGCCTTGGCAACAGCAACACTCTGCTGAAAAGCATCAGACAAAGTAACCTGAACAGAACGCAAAACATTAGAATTATGCACAACAGCAGAACGCAACAAGGCAATACATTCACGCTCCAAAACCTGCTGAACAGCATCATTTGAGCGCAACGCGCACACCAAACGCTCCTCCTCCCTGCTAACCAGTTCGTGCACCTTATGCTTAACCAAGCCAAGAGCCATCGCACGATTCAACCTAACCTCCTTGCCAACAACATACTGCATGAAAAATTGACGAGGACAAGAAACCCACGCACTCAAAGCAGTAGCGGGAAGAACCTTCATCTGAAAAGCAGACGACCTGGTTTTTAAATAAGTTTTGCCCTGCTGTCCAGTGCTACGTCGCAAGGTTTAAATACCCAACACGAGCATAAAAAAACATGAGTAATGATAAAACCAACGGCATCACGTTCGGCTATCAAACCAGCATAGGAGGCGTGGAAGAAGAAAACAAGTTCCTACGAGAAAGCGTAACAAACCTAGAACGCGAGCTAGAAAAGTTCAAACGAACACCACTAATACTATGCGAAGTCCGCGATCTATTAGACGACAAAGTACTCATCAGACTACCAAACGGAAACGAATTCCTAGTAGACTCAGCAGGAGGACTAGGAAAAATATCACCAGGAGACTCAGTTCTAGCAGAACAAAAAAACCTCACAATCATCAGAAAAGTAGACCAAGTACGCAAATTTGACGCGGACAAATTCGTAATCATAGACAAGCCAACACTAACGTGGCAAAACGTCGGCGGACTACAGGCACAAGAACGCGAAATAAAAGAGGTCATAGAACTGCCATTAATGAAACCAGAACTATTCAAAAAAATAGGAATAGAACCACCAAAAGGCATCCTACTCTATGGACCACCAGGAACAGGAAAAACCCTACTAGCAAAAGCAGTAGCGGCAAGCACCAAAAGCACATTCATAGAAGTAGTAGGCAGCGAACTAGTGCAAAAGTTCATAGGAGAAGGAGCAAAACTAGTCAAAGAAATCTTCCAACTCGCACGCGAAAAAGCACCAAGCATCATATTCATCGACGAAGTAGACGCAATAGCAGCAGTCAGAATAGACGTAGGAACAAGCGGAGAAAGAGAAGTACAAAGAACATTCATGCAATTACTAGCAGAAGTCGATGGCTTCAACCCACTAGGCAATGTCAAAATCATCGGATGCACAAACAGAAAAGACATACTAGACCCGGCAATAACCCGCCCAGGAAGACTAGACAGACTCATACACGTACCACTACCGAACGAAGAAGGAAGAAAAGAAATCCACAAAATCCACACACGAAACATGACCCTGGCAAAAATAAACACAGACAAAATCATCAAAGAAATGGAAGGATTCAGCGGAGCAGAAATCAAAGCAGTAGCAACAGAAGCAGGATATTTTGCAATCAGAGAAAACAGAACAAAAATAACAGAACAAGACTTTATGAACGCCATTGCAAAGGTCAACGAAGAAGTAAAAACAGAAGGACAGGATTACTTGAGAATGTTTGGGTAATTGTGCCGGGTTTTAGGTTGCAGGCATTAGGATGAAGAATCCTCAGAACACTTGCGCGTCAACACAAACCCTAAACTTACGAACACCAGGCTGGCCAGCCCTCACAGTTCTCAAAATTTTACACTTTCTCTTTTTTCCAGCACATAATTCTACTAATTTATTGGCAGGAGCATCAAGGTCTGCCTCCTCAGCAAAATCAAGAACGTGCAAAAAAGCACTCTTCCTTGCAAACTTTAGAAGATGAGGAACAAAAGCCACGCCAAAAGTAGGCATGGCAAGAACAATCCTATCAAACCTGCCTAGAGACAACTTGAAAACATCACCCTTGACCACTTTTACACGGTCACCAAGTTTGTTTGCAGCAATGTTCCTAACCGCATACTTGTGCGCAACAGGATTTATTTCAACACCAACAACCTCCTTAGCCTTGCTGTGACTTGCAATTACCAAAGGATAAACACCAATGCCGGAGCCAGCAACAAGCACACGCTCACCTTGTTTAACAAAAGAAGCAATCCTCAAACGCTCACTGCCAAGACGAGGAGAATAATAACACTTCGCAACATCCAACCCTAGGACGGTCCCAGACTCCCTATGGACGGTCTCAAAACGTTTTTCACCAGCAACAACCCTCAACTTCTGACGACGAAACGCACCAGAATGCTCACCCTGCTCAACAGCCACGACACGAATATTTGGAAGACTGAACAACAACACCTTGCCAATCATGCCTTGCTTTTTCTTCAACTCAACAGGAAGCTCAATAATCGCAATATCGCCAATAACGTCAAAACTCCTACGAATAAATTTTTGCTCACTCTTAGTCAACTTTTTCTCCAACAACTCACGCAAAGTAGGCATTAAAAATCACCCAAACTACTCTGATTCCTAGCAGGAGCGATCAAATCAATCACCTTCTCAACACGGTCCTGGCTAAAATCATGCTCCTTAACCAAAAAGTCAAACAACGCTTGCCGGTCAACAGGCTTCCACACCAACGAGTAGTCATCAGAAACAGGCATTGACTGAAAAACATCCAAGACTTCCTGCCAGCCAACACCATCAAGATCTTTTCCAGCAAAAACTTGTTCAGCAGAAGAACACTGCTTGACTAAAGAAAGCCCCTTCTTAGGACCAATACCTTTAACGCCCCCAGGCGCGTAATCAGTACCAACCAACACGGCAAGCCAAAATAACTGTTCACGAGAAATACCAAGAACCTTCAAGTTTTCCTCCAACTCAACCAACAACGGCTCCACCCTACCATACGCCAACTTGCCAGGAAGCTTACGCCTGCCCTCGATGGAAAGATTCTGAACCAAACGAGGAGCGCCAAACAACAAACTATCATAATCCTGAGAAGCAACAGCCCAAGCGCTACCCTTTTTGACCATATATGCAGCCTGCGCCTCGCCCTCAGAAGGAGCAATAATAGAAGGCAAACCAAGCAAAGACAGCAGTTGCCTAGCCTCGGCAATCATATCCTTAGTCAAACGAGAAGTACGAGCGGCAAACTTCTGCATACTTTCTTGGTCAGCAGCGGCCAAAGCAGCCTGATACTTCTTCTCAGCCTCCTGCTTAATCTCAGCACGCCTGGCAAGCTCACGATGCTTAAGCTCAGGAACCTTACCATCAAAAACAAAAGCCAACTTAATACCTTTCTGCATGAGATTTGTCACGCGAGAAAACAAACCAATAAGATGACTAGTAACACGCCCATTGTGATCAGTAAACAAAGAACCATCACGCTGCCGAATAGTGGAAAGAAACTGGTACAACATGTTATTACCATCAACAACCAAAGTCCTCCCAGACAATTGCTCTAACGAAATCGGCTTCCGCACCAACAATTCACGCAAATTAACACCCATCAAGCACCTCGGTAACGGGAAGAAGGTTGTAGGAATTAGGTTGTAGGACGAAGGCGGAAGGACGAAGGTAGAAGAACGATGATAAAATTTCTTCACCCTTCCACCGTATACCTTCCTCCTTGACAGTCAGCATCATACCTTTTTCACCGTAATACCAGTAAGTTTGGCAAGCATTACCTGAGCCTGCTTGGAAAGCTCACCATCGGTAACAAACAAAACAGGCAAACGTCTCAGTTGACCCTCAACCAAAGCAGCACTAACGTCACCATCAGAAACCCTCTTCTTACTCCTAGCCTTACAAAAATACGTCAAACTGCCAACAGGAGAAGGAATGTCAAGCACCAAGTCAAACTCAGTCTTCTTCTTAACAACAGACTGCTCCTTAACCAGAATATTGCTTCCAGCAAAAAAAGACAACAATTTCTGCGCAAAATCACCATCTAATTTAACCGGCTCCAAAGTTTTCTGAACAGGCGCTTTCGCTGCCTCAGAATCTGGCAGCTTTGCCTGCTCCTTTATCGGAATTGGCTCCCTAACTGGAACTTGCTCCTTAACCTCTTTAACAATCTCTTTTGGCGCTTCTTTAACCAACTCTTTCGGCTCTTGAGGCGCTTTTGCCTTCGGCGGCTCCAATAACTGGCCAATCAGTTTTTCAGCATCGCTGTCAGCAAGGGCAAACCACTTCCAAAAACGCTCCTCCTTGCCATCATAAGACACAACAAGAGGCTTTGCAAAATCCTTAATCGCAGCAAGAGACACTCTAGTCAACGGATCACACTCAGACTCGCGCAACAACTTTTTCTCATCCAACAAACTAACAGTACGCCTATCCTTCTCATTCAAACTCTGAACATGATTCAACAATTGAGCCTCATTACCAGGAACAAAGTACAAAGGACTGCCACCAACACGCAAAGAAGAAGTTTTGAGCAACCCCTTATCACACATCTCACTCAACATGGCACCAGCCATAATGCTGTTGGTCTGCAATTCCTTAGCTATCGCACTCGGCAAAACAGGAGCAGCACGCGCGATCACAAGAATTTTGTCACGATAGTCCATAAAAGAAAAAGAACACGAAGAGATTATAAAAGTTTAGGGTGTCAAGACTCACGCGGGAGGCGGCACCCTCTTCGTAAGCTCAAGAAAACCGTTGGTTTTCTGGGCCCCAAAAATCCGCAGATTTTTTAGGGCACAAACAGCTTACTTTGGAGGTACGAGAATCTTTTCTTAGGAATAGTGAACAAGAATAATAATGTTTCGCTTACAACTCGCCGATTGCGCGGAGGAGCTTTGGATAACGTTTCACGAGCTCTTGAAAGTGCTCCAACTCGCTAATAACTGCTTCATAGACTTTCTTATCTTTTGAATGAGTGTATTTTGCCATGTTTAATCCACTCCTTGATTTCTTCACTAGTATAAAAGCCTTCACGTATCCCCGGCAAGACGCGAGCGTTTTCGGGGTCGTCTTTGAGAGCGCATGCAGCGTTGTTATCCAACAAGAAATCTACCATTACAAGGAAAGCAGTTCTACGATTTCCGCTTGCAAAAGGGTGTTTCTTGATAATGCCGGTCAAAAGAACCACTGCCTTATCATAAACCTCCCCTTGCGCTTTCTCACATTCCTCAACAATCTCATGAAGCTTTGGTTTGCTCAATACCACTGGCTTGTCAGCCTTCTTTACCTTAACAAGCGCAAGAGCCAAGTGATTAAACTCAATGATGTGCTCGACCGCAGGATAATTGATCTCAACCATTCACAATAACATGAGAACCCAAGTATAAAAAGACTTCTTGTCAAAAAATAACTCGCCAGAAAAATACTCAAAAGAAAATGGCAAAGAACTATAGGCAGCTGATGAAATTATGGAACTTTTGCATCAACTGCCCAGATAACAAGTTGCGTGCGTATCGTTCACGCAAGGGAACACATAAAAGTTCCACCATTTACTCAACTCGCTATAAGGCAAGACCGTCCTACAACGTGAAGTCATTTAGCAACGATCCAAAGCAGATCAAAATCGTTTTTGAATGATTGCGCGACTTCCTTGCTGACGATGTAGAATGCAATTGGTTTTTGAAGCCAGAGTGCAATTAAAGTGACATCTCCATAAATATTTATGATAGCAGGGTTTATGTAATGTTTCTCAATAAATTTCACGTGGGTAAAGCTTGTTTTAGCTTGATCTTTACCAATTTCAGAGCCTCTTTCAGCGATGATTTTCATCAATATTTTTCGTTTCAGCTTTTTGTTCATATTCTCTCGAAGCTGTCGTATTTTGTTAATTAGCCATCTGACCTGATCCAGATCAGCGCCACCAAATTCTTTTGTAATAGTGTACGCGTATGCTGTAGTTCCTGGTTTTAACTGGCGATAGGCTTCTTTGAATGCTGAAAGAACACCGTTCCAGCCTTCGAAAATGAGAACTTCTTGCGTTGGCTTTTGCGCCAGTTCTTTCAGCGCGGTAAGTGAAGGAAGTATTTTTTCTATTTGTTGTCTCTCTTCGTCTACCTTCTTTTTCTTTTCTTCGATGAAATCAATCAGGCGCTCTGGCGAAACAGCATGGAAATTTTTGCGCTTGTTCTTCATTTCAAAAGAAATAATCCCTTTCTCAATAAGCGAGTCTAGGATGTGGTATGCGCTTGAGCTTTGAAGTTTTGTTTCCTTGACAATAGGGCCTGCTGTGCTTAAACCCAACTTGAGTAGCGCTAAGTAAACTGCAATCTCGCCCTCAGTTAGACCCGCTTGACGCAATGGTTCTGTGTCCATAAATCCTGTTTGTAGCTTTCCAACGATTATAAGGTTTTCTTTTTTCCAGCTAGTGGAGAGAGTTAATTTTTGATGATCGCCAATCGCTTCTATCTTCTAGTGGTAAAATGGAAACAAGTATTCACATTCGGAATGCGAAGGCAGAAGACTTGCCAGGTATAATGAGAGTAGAAAGCGCGGAGTACGGACCGATAGGGTGGGTGGCGCCCATTGAAGTTTTTGAACACCGCCTGAGACATTGCTACTTTAGAGAGCCTGGTGATTTGTTTTGGATCGCGGAAGAAAACGAGGAGATCAAAGGATACATTACCGGCCTTTTAATCAACTTTGACCCTGGCAGTCCGCCGAGAACGCGCGAAGAGGCTATTGGTTATGATGTTGCAAAGGATGGCAAAGAATATGGATTTGGCACCAGGCACAATCCTGAAGGAAATGCCCTTTATGTTATGTCTATTGGTGTTTCAGAAAGGGGTCGAAGAATTGCTTCGCGATTAATTCAAGCAACAATAGACTTTGTGCAACAGAATGATTTTGATTTCAGGGTGGCAGGACTTCGTTCAGATTACGCACAAGGGCAGCACTCAGGAGTTACTCCTGAAGAATATGTTAGGCTTCGAAGGAAAGATGGCCAATTCATTGATGGTTTAATGAGGTTATACGCAAGACTTGGTTTTGAAGAGCTTTGGTTAAAAAAAGATTATGCCCCCGAAGATACGCATGGTGAGGGGTGGGGCAACTTTATGATATGGAGAAAGAAAAATGTTTGAAGCACCAAAAATTGAACGCACAGACACTACTGAAATCTTTTGTTACAGAGGAAAATGCATAGAAACCGATAGAAAAGACAATAAGCGTTATGACAATGTTCTGCCTATCTGGCCCGGCAGCAGTGTTCATTATCTCATCGATCATATGATTGTGCATAAAGGTGACAAGGTTTTAGATCTTTGTACAGGGTCCGGAGTGCTAGGAATTTTTGCAGCCGAAAGAGCAAGAAACGTCATTGCTACGGATATGAGTCAAAGGGCATTGGAATTCGCTGAAAGGAATGCTAAAAGAAACAATGCTAAAAACATCGAATTCAGACAGGGTGATTTATGGTATCCTGTCCTAGGCGAACAATTTGATTACATTATCTGCAACCCTCCATTCGTACCTGTGCCTTATGGTCTGAAAGCCGCGCTGCACACAGATGGGGGAAATGATGGACTTGCGCTTGCAAGAAGAATTCTTGGGCAAGCTGAGTTGTTTCTAGAACCAACAGGAAGAATGCAAATGTACTCACTATCTTTAGGAACTGACAATACAACACTGCTCGAAAGTGTTCTTGAAGAACACATTAAATCAAGAAAAGTGATCATGATGAGCATGTATTCACGACCGTTACCAGTGGCTGAGTTTGCGAGGGACTTTGAACCATCAACAATCAACCAATGGAGCCAACAGATGGCAGATCGTGGTCTAACGCATTTGCACTCCAACATTGTAACCATCGAGCCAGGCGAAAAGCTAGAAATCATAAAAACCGTTCTTCCTGAGGCTGAAAGAATAACATTCCCAGATAATTGGGTAAATTGGAAAGGAAGATTTTCATACTGGATCCGATAATAAAGCAATTTAAGACCATTAAAGAAGGATGTATTTTCAAACAGTCTTATTGATTCTGCTCAAACGGATAGTTCGATAAGGCTGCCTTTTCGAACGGTTGTGTCCGCTGAGGCTACAAAACCGAAGGTTCTCAGAAATCGAAGATTTCTGGAACTCCCAAAAACGCAAGCGTTTTTGTGAGAACCATAACGGGGTGCTCAAGCCTCCGGAGGACTAAATTGGTCTGGTGCGCTTCCCTTAAGCACGTGGACTGTGAACTTGGAATCAGTGCCTATTTTCTTACTATCCGAATGATATTATCTTGTCTGCGGTTTCGACCAACTGCATCAGGTCATCAAGCGTGTTGATTGGGCAGAGTGCGGTTCCCGGCTTGTTTCTGAGCTTCAAGCATGTGCCACACGCCATGATAACGCCGCCATTTTCACGAAAATTTTGCATCATTCCCTTGATGTCAAACTTGCCATTGCCCGCAGTTTCGGCTTCAACACCTTTGTTGAACAAGAACGCGCTCGCTTTATGACCCTTTCCCAGGGCCTTCACGCCAAAGCGAAAGGCATTCCATACCTCCTCAGGGTCATTTGTGTTCAGAACCATTCCAATGTTCATAATGCACCTCCCATGCTGCATTCGAGCAAGTCATAGAGAAATGGCGGTTGGTTTACTTCATTTTTGCGGTCCTTAAGAAACGCAGAGATTGCAAGACCGCGATCTTTTGCAGTGTGAAACAACACGTACCATGGGACCCACACGGAGATGCTCGTATGACCCACTGCATTGATTTTGATGTCTGGACATAAACGTTTGAGGGTTGCGGTTGTTTCCTCACGACCGGGCAAGTTGTATTCAACGTGCTCTTGAATAAACTTGTTCTGCACAAGTGACAAGACTTGCCTTTGAGCAGACATGCTCCGCGCTTCTGGAAAATTAATGAACAAGCTTTTGCGGCACACGCGCACAAGCTCGCGCAAAAGCTGCTCACGCTGTCCTCTCGGAACGTGCTCGAGTGCATCAATGCTCACAACAACATCAAAATGTCCATCTGGAAAAGGAAGCGCAAGTCCACTGCCACTCGTCGTTATAGGATCAACAACCCACACGCGAAGACCAGGAACAAAGAGAGCAAACGCGCCATCAAAACCGCCAACGTCAAGAATTAATGTTCCTTTCGGCAACGCTAGTGCGTTAACATGCGCGGCAACCTGGCCTAATCGCATAAAGCGGTCCCATTCAACCGCTAAAGTATCCTGAGATGCCACTTTTGTCTCGCGCACCCCGTCCACGCCACACTCGATGAGCTCGACCGCTTTTTGGGCTTCAATTGATTTTTCAACCATGCTTCTCGACTTCACAAGATGTTTTCATAACACGACCATCTTTAAAACCCAATCTTTGTAACAACTTCTCCATAATGCAGTAATTCGTTAATCCTGCGATAATCATCATCACCGCGACAAAATAAGCAAGCGGCTTGAAAAAGAGCAGACCAAGTACCAACAACCCACCATTGACCAGTCTAGTAATGTTTAACGGCCTCATCTCAATCCCTTTTTCATCTCCTCATACTGCTTCTTTGAGAGCTCTCCTGAAGCATATCTCCGCTTTAGCATTGTCAAAGCATCATCTCCCTTTTTGCTCGATCGAGCTGCAGTAACAAGTGCTATGACCAACCATATCAGCACTCCCCAGAACAGAATCATAAAGAGAAAACCAAAACCCATGCCACCCATCATGCCATATCCGCCCATTCCAAAACCGCCAAAGAATAGAAGCATTACGACAGCGAGCGCTACCCAGATCCACACGTTCCTATTTTCCTCCATAATCATCAGACTCCCATATCTTTCTTCATACCATCAAACTGCTTTTTTGTTATCTCGCCTTTGGCAAACCGCCTCTTTAAAATACCAAGCGGAGTCTCAGAGGCCGAGTTATCCTTCATCACAAATTTGTAGACAAGCCACACTATGACAAAGATGACTGCTATGAGCAGCAATATCCAGAAAAACATCCAATAACCGTAATCGCCATAGACTGGATAGTTACCCATCATACCACCACCCATCATGTTCATGCCTCCACCCATCATTCCACCAACAGCTTCACCACAATAAAACATTTTAGCCATCTGAATGTGCATTTGCTTTAAGCTTTCAGAACCTTTCCCGCCCATCATTTTATCCACCATTCCATGTGCCTCGCCAGGATGCATTTGTTCCATATAATAATCCCCAAAAGCCTCAAGTTGTCCATCCGTGAGTTTATCACAGCCAATCCCCAAGTCGATAAGTTGCTTTGTCTCAGCAAAATTATGTTCGTGTGCGGAAACCAAACTAACGTTCGCTAACAGAACAACCATCATTGTGAAAAATATTTTTCTCATGTCCTCGCCTCATAATCTATTAACAATCTTCCCCTGCTCCTTTAGTTTTTCAGCCAAAATTTCCCGAATAATATCAAAAGCTTTGATAATCTTCGGATTTTCAAGCATATAGTAACTGTTCTTTCCTCGCCTGCGTGAAGCAACAATACCTTTGGACTTCATGATGGATAAGTGCTGAGAAATATTCGCCTGACTCAAATTTGTCTTTTTTATAAGCCCGGTAACCGACAGTTCTCCATCTCGCAACAGATTAAGGATTTCCAACCGAGTTGAATTCGAAAATACCTTGCACATCTCTGCGTGCATTTCATAAAGTTGTCGCATAAATACTTATTAGAATATTCTAATATATAAATACTTCCATTTTTAAGCTGCCTTGCACAAAACCGATTCAAAATACTTTATTCCAAACATGCCATGCACTTAGTCGGGAGCCGCACTACGGCCGCAACCATCTGCTTTCCCAATAGCTAACATCACCCTCATCATCAACAACAGCAATCAGCAAGCGTTTCTTTGTGCTATGAGCAACACGGTTTTTAGCAGCAAAATCCTGCCACGTCAACTTTGCAGACTCTCTGACAGGAAAAACAACCCACTTAGCATGCTCCTCACCAGGCTTAACGCCACGATCATAAATCCTAAAATCAGCACCAAACTTCAAAGCAGTCTTAATGACGTATCCACGGTTACGGAAGTCCTTAAACACAGGATAACGCACCCAGAAATCATGCTCAACCTTGGCAGCACGCTGGCACAACCTGTCAAAAGAAAGCTCCTTACTCCTACCATCAAGAACAACAAGCCGCTTTTTCTCAACCAAATAACAAGCCTCCAACAAAGAAAGCTGCAAACGGCCATCACCAAGCATAAAGCCAAAACAGCCCTTATCGAACAAGTCACGAGCAGCAGGACTATTCTCAGTCAAAACAGCACCCTTCACCCACAAAGCAGTAACAACGTCCATACACACACAACGCCATCACAAATATTTAAATACCATCCTTTCGCGAAGAAAACCCATGGAACTAACGTTTTTAGGAACAAGCTGCATGATGCCAACAAAAGAAAGAAACCCAAGCGCCATGTATTTAGAATACAAAGGAGAAGGACTGCTGTTTGATTGCGCAGAAGGAACACAAAGACAAATGAGAATAGCAGGCCTAAACCTGGCAAAAGTCAACAAAATACTAGTCAGCCACTGGCACGGAGACCATATTCTGGGACTGCCGGGACTGCTGCTAACAATAGCAAGCCTAGAACTAAGCCACGCAGTGGACATCTACGGACCAAGAGGAAGCAAAAAAGCATTCCAACAACTATTCGGAGGAATAGAATTCGAAACAAAATTCAACATCCACATAACAGAAGTACACGAAGGAACATTCTACGAAAACGAAGACTACAGACTGGAAAGCATGCCAATGAAACACCCAGTGCCATGCGTAGGATATGCATTTGTCGAGAAAGACAGAAGAAGAATAAATGTCGAGCACGTAAAAAAACTAGGAATACCCGAAGGACCGCTATTAGGACAATTACAACGAGGAGAAACAATAACGTGGAAAGGCAAAAAAGTAACACCAGAGGAGACAACCAAAATAGTCAATGGTAAAAAAGTAGTGTTTATAACCGACACCATGCCAAACCAAAATTGCGGCATGCTTGCAGCCAATGCAGACCTGTTAATCATTGACAGCACTTACACCAGCAAATTGCAAGACAAAGCAGAAGAACACGGACACCTAACAGCACTACAAGCAGCACAAATAGCAAGCCAAGCAAGCGTAAAAAAATTGATACTAACGCATTTCAGCGCAAGATACAAGAATACATTGGAATTGGAGGAAGATGCGCGGACTGCATTTGACAACGTGTTTAGCGCGTATGATTTTATGCGGGTTAATTTGTAATCACTTCTTCGCTGCCAACTTAATATCACCTGCCTTGATGGTTTTTCTGCCAGCATGCGAAGCAAGCTGAACAGCATCCATCGCAATGCGCTTTCCGTACTCCTCTAGAACTTCCTTTAATGCAGCCTTAGCGTCATCAGACACTCTTTCAGCGCCAGCCTGCTTCATAAGCTGCTCCATGGCGGCAAGCGGAATCAAACGTTTCGAACTTGGCATAACAACCACCCCAATAAGCCATAACTCCCCAGATATTTAAATATTTGCTTTCTTTTGGCAAACAGAGCATAAATACGGCTTATTTTACATTCACAATGTTTAATAATGGGAAAACCAAAAAAACATTGTGAGCAACAAACAAAAAGGAAACAATGCAGAAAGGGAACTAATCCACCTTTTCTGGCAAACCAACCAATGGACAGCATGCAGAGTAGCAGGAAGCGGCAGCATGAAATACCCCGCGCCAGACATAATAGCAAACAAACAAGGAATTAATCTCGCTATAGAATGCAAATCAACAAAAGAAAACAACCAATACCTTGAAAAAAGAGAAGTAAAAGAGCTCGTAGAGTACGCCAGACGCGCAGGAGCACGACCACTAATCGCAGTAAGATTCAACAGCATGCACTGGAGATTTGTAAACCCAGAAGACCTAAATGACACAGGCAACAATTACGCAATAAACAGAGAACACGCAGAACTCAAAGGACTGTTGTTCGAAGAACTCATAAAAGGGTGAAGGCGGAAGGATGAAGGAATTAGGACGAAGGGATTAGGCAGTTGGGCATTAGGTATTAGGATGAAGGTTGTTGGCAATTGGCTATCGGAAATAATTGCAAAAACTAAGAGCTAAAAGCCAACAGCAAAGTATATAAACCCGCCACCAGAGCAAACCGTAAATGAAAATAACAAGCAAAACCATCGATGAAGTCGTTTCTGAACTGACAGGACAGGACGTCCTTCAATTAGTCAAGCACTTGCGCAACAAAAGCAACGTCAGCGAGTTTAAGCTCGCGGGCACGATGAAAAAAGAAATCAACCTAGTACGCAACATGCTATACAGGCTATATGACCACAATCTTGTAAGCTTCATCAGAAAAAAAGACAAGAAAAAAGGATGGTACATCTACTACTGGACGTTCAACCAAAAAAGAATAAAAGACCTTGTGAAAGACATCAAAAAGAAAAAACACGAAAGACTACTATAAATATTACAACTAGAAAAAAACGGCCAGTTCTACATCTGCGCAAACAAATGCATGCGAGTAGACTTCGAACAAAGCCACGAATTCAACTTTAAATGCCCAGAATGCGGAAGCCTGCTCAATCTAGAAGACAACAGACAAAAAATCAAAGACCTCGAAGCAGAACTCGTCAAGATAGAAAAAGAACTAAAACAGATCAAGAAATAATTGACGTTCGCACCACGATAACCTAACAGTCATCAGACCAAATAAAAATCTCAATCGCCGCAAGCGGCGGGGCATTATAGATAATAGTTGGGATTCCCAAGAAAATTCAGAGAATTTCCTGGGCCCAGAAAACCAAAGGTTTTCTCGGGTTTAATGTTACAGATACCCTTTGATATAGGTGTATGCAGCATTAACCCAACCGTTGCAAGCAACGGGGTATCCGCAACAAATGAAACGAATCCTAATGTGAGAAATTCGCGCGCCGGCGCTACGCGCCGGTTATTGAACGGGTGGCTCGCTCACGAAAATCTAAGATTTTCGGGAACTCGGAAACGCAGTATCTAAGTTTAAGAGCGCGTTTCCAAGTCTTCGGCTCGCATTGATAGCGGACGCACCCGAGCGAAACGGCCAACGTAGCTGACGCTGTCGTAGCCATTTGCAACCGAATAGTAGCCATCGCTCAGCACCAACGGCCACAACTGGTCGGTTTCTGGTTTTTTCCTAAGCACCCAGAAATTCATAAAGTATTCACTCAAATCATTGCCTCTTTGTCGCGCTTCCCTTTCAGCACGAACAACATACCGGTCAAGACGATCTTGGTTGTAACCAGCAGCAGCAAGCCAAACTTTACTGCTGCGTGCTTGTGCAGACGAAAGCACAACATTACACCTATGCTCATCAGTCCTAAAAACCTCACCACCATACGTATCAAAAGAGACCGGCACAGAAACCCCTTGCAAACCAAGCAACTCAACCGCCAAAGGCACAATCTTGAACTCAACAACTTCATCCTTGTCATCCGGACGCTTACCCTTGCACAAAACACCAGAAAACGTGTTCAAAAAAGTATTCCACAACACACCATCCGGACAGTCCAAACGCGCATCCAAAGTCTCAGAAAACAACAACGGACACTCCTCGCCAGCATAAAACGGGTGCACGAGATCATCATGAGGGCCAACAACCTCGCTCTTGCAATCCTTACGAAGCAACACAACACCATCGCTATAAGTCGGATTCCTGCCAGCACCAGCCACAGCATAACCACCACGCAAAGACAAGTCCAAACCACCATGCTTTCCAGCACGCTTCAGCTCATGACGAAATGCAAAATAATCAGCACGATCTCCTGTTTCCCTCGCACGACACTCAAGCAAACGCAAATCTTCATCAGCCATAAGAACAATGAAGAGCAAAACACTATATAAAGCTTTCCATCATTAGTCACTAAATAGTGGTATCAAGAAGCGTGCCAATCCTAACTACTGAAAACAAAACCGCTAGAAAACCACTGCCCCTTACATGGTGTGACCTACCTGCTGATACTACCCAGAGGACCTGCAATATCTATACCCCCTCATCGAGGCGCATTTCTCCAAGCGAGAATCAACACTATTAAATGAGTTCATCCAAACAATCAGGAGCGCAAAGTCCCTTCTCAGTCAACACCTTTCTCGCAGGAACCAGATCAAACTCAGCAGGCACATCAGAACGCACAGCGCTTAAAGGCACAACCGCGATAACCTCATTCTGAGACAAAAGCCTTGCCTCACTAGGCAAAACCCACATACCATCAGAACAAACACCCGCAGGCTCGGTCAAAAAAACATCAACACCATCTGAACGATCAACTAAAACACCCTCACGCGCAAACTTTTTTTGCGCCTCAACAGAACCGAGACAAAACACCTTTGCGTTTTTCTCCTTAGCAACACGCGGCAAAACATCAACAAGAATGCTCTTAGGAAACAAAACACCAACAACACTCCCTCGAGGAATTACATCATACAAGTAGTGCTCAAAAGAGTTCATCTCTTCCGGAGCTTACTAGTAATGCGCACTTCCTCGCTTAAAACCTTGTGCACAACACGATCAATATGCTCCTCAATACGAGCAACACGACGCTCCATAAGCACAAGAACGCGCATACAGTACACAATACCAAACAACACTCCCACAATCACTGCAAGAACAATCCTGATCAATACATCTTCAACCATAAGTCACCTCTTACTTATGACGATTTAAGAAAAGAAGTATAAAAAGGTTTGCCTAGCTCTTATCCCAAATCAGCTTGAAAATGTTCTCAAAGCCCTTGGCAAAGCTCTCTGTATTTGCCCAGACGCCAAAATCATAATTCGGATGAATTTGAGCATCATCCAGCACCATGCAAATGACCTGCTTGCCATCAATAACGACAAAACGCGCAGGAACCATTTCAGCCTGTTTAACCTGAGCAAGACCAGCCAATGCCTTGAAAGCAGCAGTTGGCTTGCCAGACGCCAAAATTTTAATTGAAACACCTTTCTCCTTAGCTTTCTGGAAAGCAGGACGAAGCTCATCAGACTTTCGAACAAGACCAGACTCGCTGGTCATTAACAAAACAGATTTTTGAGCATTCTTAATAGCAGCACCAATATGGCTGTAAAGGTTTGGACGACTCTTGACAACACCAGTCAAGTCGACCGGCTCGACCAAGTGAATACCTTGGGTGTATAACGAGGATAAATCATTCAAAATATCGCTCTTTCTCAAACCATCAATCATGGTAGCTTGACGATCAGCATCCTCTTTGATAGATTTTTTAACGCGCTCTAGAACTTCTTGAGGGGGAACTGCAATGTATTTTATTGGCTTGCCCAACTTCATTATGACAAAGCCCTTTCTTTCCAAACTTTCAAGAACATCATAACTTCTACTACGAGGAACATTAGCTATGTCAGAGAGTTCACCTGCTGTTGCGACACCACGAGAAAGCAGGGCGGTCCACAAGTTTGCTTCATAACTGTTAAGTCCGAAATCCTTCAATCGCGCCAAAAATTCCTTCTGAACAATCATGTGGAACCCCCAATATAGGTTGTTGTTACTCTGTAGTAGAGATAATTGATATATAAAGCTTTCCTTTTTTAATGACAATAGTGTGTGACCCCTTGGTTTCAACTGGAGAATTTATTTGGAAGTTGTGATATTGTTGCAGGGTTGTTTGTTTTGTTTTAATTAAAATGTTGAACTAACTGTTTT
>JACQMY010000025.1 GCA_016203305.1 Candidatus Woesearchaeota archaeon | reverse complement strand
GACCAATGTTATGGACAAAAGAGTTGATAAAAGGCAAAATCCTGTACAAGCTTGCTCGTAAAGAGAAATACGAAGAAAGCCATACGGCAGTCGAGAACCTATCCAAAGGATTTCCAAAACACCTCGCAGGAAAAGCAAAAGAAGCAATTGAAGAGCTTATCAAAGAAAACATTATCCTCTCAAAACCCACCAACTATGGACTACAAGTATCAATAAACGTCGACAAAAATGAAATAGTTGAACTCCTCATCGAACAGTTCCAACACGCCAAAACAGACCCGCAAGATTAATAAACCCCTGCATTCTCCTTTCATTATTATTCTCGGTGGTTTCACATGGGAGAAAACGAACAGAAAGAAGAACAGAAAGGACCGGCGGGCATTCCGACAATAGCGGGAGCAATAACAGAGAAAATAGAAGCCCCTGCGGAAAAGGAAAAGCCAAAAGAAGAGAAAAAAGAAGAACTTGGAACCAAACTTTTTGCGCTCAGAACAACGGCAAACAGAGAAGACCAAGTCATGGACTTTTTGGTTAGTAACATTAAGAAGAAAAAAATAGCAGTTTACAGCGCCATCAGACCGCACGGCATGAGAGGCTACATCTTCGTCGAAGCGCTTGACAGGCAAAGCGCAGAACAAGCAGCATTCAACGTGCCATACGCACGAGGCATCCTGCCAAAAGAAATCAACTACTCGGAAATCGAACACATGCTCGAACAGGTCAAGAGAGAGATCGACATCAGAAAGAACGACGTAGTAGAAATCATCTCAGGACCATTCAAGAGAGAACAAGCAAAAATCACCCGCCTAGACAAGGCAAAAGAAGAAGTCGTCGTAGAACTATTGGGAGCGGCAGTGCCAATCCCAATAACAGTCAAGATGGACGCTGTCAAAGTCATCAGACGAGAATCAGAAGCGCCAGCAGAAGAAGCAACGGATGAAGATAGCTTGTAGTTGGCAGTTAATAGCCTGCCAACGAAAGGTTTTTAAACACCCTGCTGGGGAAATTCACTAATGGCCAAACAAACCGTAGAAGCGATGATAGAAGGAGGCAAAGCAACAGCTGCACCTCCACTCGGACCAGCGCTCGGACCACTAGGAGTCAACATAGGCCAAGTCATTTCTGAAATAAACAAGAAAACAATAGCATTCAAAGGAGTGCAAGTACCAGTCAAAATCATAGTAGACGAAGACAAAAACATCACGATAACAGTAGGAACCCCGCCAGCAAGTGCATTAATCAAACAAGAAGCACACATCGAAAAAGGCAGCGGAAACCCAGAAGCAGACCTTATTGCGGACATCAAGATTGAGCAAGTAATCAAAATAGCCAAAATGAAAGGAGACGACTTATCAGGCAAAACCATGTTTGACAAAGTCAAAGAAGTAGCAGGAACGTGCAACAGCATGGGCGTAATGATCGAAGGCAAAAGAGCAGTAGAAAGCATAGCCGACATCAACAACCACGCCTACGACGCGGAAATCAAAGCAGAAAAAACAGAACTAAGCGCAGAAGAACTCAAAGAACTAGAAGAAAAGAAACAAAAGCTCGCGGCAGACATCGAAAAGAGAAAAGCAGAATTCACAGCAACAGCCAAGAGCATCATCGAAAGCATGGCAGGACAACCAAGAGGAAGCATCAAAGCCAAGCTCATCGAAGCAAAAGTCCCAACCACAATCATCGAAGAATTACTGCCAGTCGAAGCGGCAGCGGCAAAACCGGGCGAAGCACCAGCAGCTGGAAAGCCGGCGGCAGAGAAGAAGTAAGTCATTCGACATTCGTTCTTGCATACCGTTCCAAAACCTTTTAATATCTCCCAAGCTGAATAACTTCAATGACAGTCGCAAGAGGTGTTGGCAGCGTTCTTCTCTCTGCATTGGGCATTTTCATCGTAGTCCTAACAGTAGTGGTTGTTGCAGGAGTACTAGGAAGCGATGCGCCTGTCAAACCAATAATTCTCAAAAGCATAGAGCTAAGGTCAGCAGATGACTCTCTCACAAAAGCAAACCTCATTAGCGACTTAGACGACATGGTTGCGCAAGCAGACAACCAAGATATCAAGGACCAATGGGACAGAATGATGGGGTGCCTCGCAACAAACTGTCCAGACGAAGCCTACCTAGACATGGTATTAGTAACAGTAGCAGCATACGAAAACGAGCTGCCAGAAAGCGCACTCCTAATCAACATTATCGCGGCAGGCAAGTATTGGAACGACCCAGAACACCTGCTGGACTTCAGCAGGGCATTAAGCATAGCAAACGACCAAGTAGACGAGCTAGAAAGCAAACAAGCAAGAAAACAATGGCAAGCCATCATTGACTGCAATGGAACCTGCCAAGAAAAAAACACACTCTTCTTTGAACTAATTCAAACAATAATCTCATGAGCTGGAAAAAAGTCGCCATCGCAGCCACGTTCATCATGGCAATACTTCTTGTAAGCTTGAGTTTCAAAACACCAGAACAAGCAACAGGCCTAGCGAACTGTCCAGGATGCAAAGTAATCAGCGAGCCGCCAGAACCAAACCACAGCCTATTCCTACTCGCACTAGCGCTGGTTGTAGCAATAGTAGGAGCTCACACCATAAGCCACTGCTGCACGCACTCGTTAACCAAAAAAATACTAACTGGCATATTTGCACTCAGCTTTATCGTGCTAACGGGCATCTTCGGACTGAGCATGGCAAGCCCAAACTCAGCAACCACTGTGATAGCAAGACAAAGCGCGAGCATCTTCGCAGCAATAGGCATACTAGGATTATTCCACCTGGCAGCATTTGAAATGGGAAGATTCTACGAAGCACGCAAAACATACCCTAAAGAAGAGGCAGAAGACGAATGGGAAAAAAGAAACTAGACACAATACACCAACTCACGCACAAAGTAGGAGATTTCCTGAAAGAAGCAGTCAAAGCACCAGAAAAACCAATCCATTCTGAAGAAACCCATGAACTTGAAGAAACTGACCAAAACAATAGTTGGGAAGAAATCAGGAAACACCAAGAACTGCCTGAAGAAGTTGATGAGATTGAAGACGAACCAATAGAAGAACCGCCTGAAATCTCGAACGACGTTCTCGACAACCTCAACCAAGCAACACAACAATGGAAACAAACAGGAGACTCAGGAATACATCTAGAAGCGCCAGTGCCATTCACAGAAAGAGCACGAGCAGTCTGGCAAAAAATAGCAAAACAAAGCCCAATCATAGGCGCGGCAATCAAAAACCAAATAGAAAACGTAGCAGCACGAGCAACAGCGCGATTAAAAACAATCAAGCCGCAAATACCGCCCGCAAAACAAGATACTCAGACAGTTTCTCAGTCAACGCAACAGTTTACAAAGCTATCACCACCACAAACAACAGTTCATACTCCAGCCACGCCTCCTCTGAAAAAACCAGTTCAGCCACAAACTACAGCTCAGAAGATACCACCACGACCTCAACAACCACGCTCTCAGCCAGCAAAAGAAGACATTGAACGAGCAATTTTGGAAGAATGGAAACAAGTCATACAAAAAGCAGACCCCCACGCAGACAGGGAAGAAATCGAAAACATTTATAAACAACTATCACAATAATATGACGATGGAGTCTGACAGACTGCTACTTAGCGTTGCAGTGGTTGTCGCGATAATCACAGTTCTACTTCTAGGCAGGCCAACGATCACAGGATACGTACCAACGCAGACACGCTCACAAAACCTAGACATAGACATAACACAAAGCCAACGCTACACGCTAAGCCACCCAACAAACGGCTTAAAGCTCGGATCGCTCGCGCTCAGCGGAACAGTAAAAGGAGAGGGAGTGGCAAGTATAACCCTGACAGATGGAACAGACACCTGGCTAGTTTACACAAACACCAAAAAGGTTGCCAGCGCGATGAAACACATAACCGGCCTCGCAACAACAGAAATAATACTACAACCAGGAGAAACGCTTCCAACAACGCCAAACCTGCCAGAAGGTTATCTTGCAGAGCCGGGAAATTTTGACAAAGTCTGCATAGAAACGTGCACGCTCGACCCAACACTGTTCAACAAGAAAAGCCTCTACCTCGACTTCTCTGTTCAGCAAGGAACAACCATTCACATTAATGAGATAACCTTCACCACAGTAGAATAATTTTTAAACCGCATTCTAGGCGAACCAGTCCATGGATGAGTTGCATGAACAGTTGAAATCAGGCATTCCGCTCCACAAAATAAAAACCCAACACGCCAGAAAGCACAAGCTGGCAAAAATGCCAAGCGATGCTGAAATATCCCTCGCAACAGGCATACTTATCAAAAGCAAGCCAGTACGCACGCTATCAGGAGTAGCGCCACTAGCGCTGATGACAGCACCATTCGGCTGTCCACATGGAAAGTGCATATACTGCCCAGGCGGACCAGGAAGCCCATTCGGAGACGTACCACAAAGCTACACAGGAAAAGAGCCAAGCACGATGCGAGGCATAAGAAACAACTACGATCCTTACCTTATTGTTTTCAACAGACTTGAACAATACCTCGCAACAGGACATTCCCCGCAAAAAACAGAAGTAATCATACAAGGAGGAACTTTTCCAGCACTTCCAAAAAAATACCAAGAAGAATTTATTCTTTATACCTTTAAGGCCATGAATGACTTCGGAGACAAGTTACTCAACAACAAAGAACAGTTCAAAACATTCTTCGAACTCCCTGGAAAGATTGGAGATCCAGAACGAACCAGACGAATCCACGAAAAAGAATTAACAATCAAAGGAACAAGCACGCTTGAACAAGAACAGAAACGCAACGAAACAGCAAACATCAGATGCGTCGCACTCTGCATAGAAACAAAACCGGACTGGTGCTTTCAACAACATATTGACGAAATGCTCAGACTAGGAACGACAAGAGTGGAACTTGGAGTCCAGTGTTTACGGGAAGAGATAATGAAACTAACACACCGCGGCCACACAGTCAAAGATACTATCACAGCAACCAAACTCATGCGCAATTCGCTCCTAAAAGTCGGCTATCACATGATGCCAGGCTTGCCAGGGATGACAAAACAAATGGACCTGAAAGATTACGAACAACTGTTTACAAACCCAGACTTCAAACCAGACGCGCTAAAGATCTACCCGACAACAGTCATCAAAGGAACAGGACTATACGGACTCTGGAAAGCAGGCAAATTTGTTCCTTTAACAACAGAAGATGCAGCCGAAGTAATCCTTCAGGCAAAAAAGCACGTGCCAACCTGGTGCAGAATAATGAGAGTGCAAAGAGACATACCAAGCACAATCATTGACGCAGGGCCAAACATGACAAACATGCGCCAACTGGTTGAGCAGAAAATGCAGGAACACAACATGAAATGCAGGTGCATAAGGTGCAGAGAGCCAAAGGCCAGGGAAATAGATTGGGCAAGTGTAAAACTCATCCGTCAGGACTACGACGCAGCAGGACAAGAGGTATTCTTGTCATTCGAAGACACAAAAAATGACCTCTTGCTAGGCTTCTGCAGGTTACGCATCATACCAGAAAGCCACAGGCCAGAAATACCGCCAGGAAGCGCGGGCATAAGAGAACTCCACGTCTACGGACAAGCAATCCCAATAGGAGAACAAGGAAACGTGCAACACAAAGGACTGGGCAAGCAACTAATGACAGAAGCTGAAAGAATAGCAAAAGAAGAGTTTAGCTGCAAGAAAATGCTAGTCATTGCTGGAATTGGAGTCAGGGAATATTACTACAAGCTCGGATACAAAAAAGACGGAGTTTATGTTAGCAAACAGTTATAACAAAAGTATTTAAAGTGTTAATTTTCACTGATCATCATGGCAACACAAGAAGAGGTCGTTAATAGCATCGTACAACAACTAGGCAAGCTATGGACTGCAGCATTCTCATCAGCTGAAACGTGGAAAGAAAAAACCGCAGAACTCAGCAAGCTTCCAAGAGAAAAACAAGACGCCATCAGAGACGCAGCACGAAAAGAAGCAGCCAACACGCTCTCGTTCACATTCAGAAATACTATTGGACCACTCAAGCAGCTCCTTAAAGAGAAAATTGATCCACAAACAAAAACCTTGCTCTCAAACGCAACTGAAAGAATTGTTGAACTCTCAGAAGCGATTGATATTAGCGTTAAACAGGGAAGCATGAATGACGCAAATGAACTTGTTAATTCATTGAAAAAATCATTGAAGAACATTCTCGAACCCCTTTTGCGGGCTGCACCGCAACACCGCCAGTTGAATGCACTTTACGCGAAACTTGCCGCGTAAACCGAAAGGTATTTAAATTCACCACTGACTAGTTACTCTATGTCGCTTAGTCCAGAAGAGTTCATCGCAAGCATAGAAAAACAATCCCACGCTTTCCAACACCATCGGGGAGTTTACAGCTTTGAACTTCACGTTTCCAAAAACCCCCTAAACTGGGGAGTAGAACATGACCTAACGCTCGCCCATCGCAACAGGCGCAGCATCCGCAATAAACCGCTCCCCATTATACACCTCGGCACCCTCCTTTTCACCCGCATAACTGCAATTGACAGAGTTTACCATGACTCACTTTCCTGCAAAGAGGAAGCCGTCAGAAAAGCCATGCGCACTCTTGCAGGCAGAATCAGAGAGTACGAAGACAAAGCAACCAGGACCTACCGCGGAGACGACCACCTCGTAGTCGTAAGCGGACTTTCCTACTTCAGAGACCTTCGACAGAACGGACAACCAATACTTGCTCACGAAGTCTATAGAACCAAAGACCCGCATGTGCGAGAAATTAGAGAAGCCCTAGAACGCGCTCATTAAAAATCAATTGGCAACCAACTTCTTCAAACGCACAACTTCCTCACGAATGATCTCGAAACCCTGCTGCCAGAAAGATTCCTTAGTAATATCAACATTAAGTTCTTTCAACATATCACCGGGAGACATCGAACCACCGTGAGACAACAAGCGCAAATATTTCGGAACAAACTTTTTCCCATCCTTTTCGTACATCTTGTACAAAGCCAGCGTCAACAAATTACCAAACGCATAAGCATAACAATAAAATGGCGTGTGATAAATATGAGGAATATACTTCCACTCGTGCTTGAAAACATCGGCAACCGGAAGCTTGCCGAATTGCTCCTTTAACAAATCGAAATAAACATTGTTCAACTCATCAACAGTAGCGCCCTTTTGAACTGCATCATGAGCGGCAATCTCGAACAACACAAAATAAGCCTGTCTAACAATACTAGCATACTGGTTGTCAAGCAAACGCGTCAAAATAGCAATCTGATCACTCTTAGACGATTCCTTCAACAACCTCTGAGCAAGCAACATCTCACCAAAAATAGAAGCAGTCTCAGCCATAGGCAAAGCACTATGGAACGTGAACAAAGTCTCATTCTTTGCAGCCAACGCATGAATACCATGACCAAACTCGTGCATCATCGTAAAAACATCCTTCAAACGACCGACATGATTCAACAAAACATACGGACACAACTTATTGCTAATAGAATAACAAAACGCACCAGAACGCTTACCCTTTATGATGTCTGCATGAACATGATCTTTGTCAAAAATTTCCTTTGCCATGGTAAAAGCCCGCTCATCAAACTGCCTATACGTCTCAAGAGTAACTTTCTTCGCGTCATCAAAAGAAACAACCCTTTCGGATTCCTCAAGCGCAACATACAAATCATACCGATCAAATTTATTCAGACCAGCAATCCTGCCCTTAAGCTCAAAATATTCCTGAAACAAACCAACGTTCTTCTTCACAACAGACAACAAAGCATCAACAGCCGCATCAGGAATATCATTCCCATGATTACGAACATGCAACGACGACTTAAAACCTCTAATTTTCACCTTCTCAGAAAACCAATCAGAAACAAGACTCTTATACATCTCACCAAGAACGGCTTCCTCATTAGCGTAACGCCCGAGAACAATATCATACGCTGACTGGCGCTGTTTCCTATCCTTGCTTTCCTTGAACTGGTTAATCTCCTCTTGCGTCAACTGCTTGCCATCAAAGTCAAAAACAAACTCTCCGGTAAAAATATCATACAACTTGCTGATAGCAGAAGAACCATTAACATTCTTCAAATTCACAATCTGCTCCTCACGCTCCTGCAACAAAAACGGCTTGTCAGCACGCAAGCGCTCCAAATAGTACCTATACTTCCCGGAAGCGTCCAACAAAGGCTTTGCTATTGCGTCATCCAACTTTGCAAACCACAACGAAAAAAACAAAACCTCATTATCCAGATCAGCACACAACTGATGTACCTGCAACTCATGCGCACTAGCCTGACCATCGCCCGTATTCTCAGAATGCCACAAAGCAGCAAAGCCCTGCAAGCGAGAAGAAAGCTCGGCAATACTTTCATAATCAGACAAAATCCTCAAGAAAAGTTTAGGATCAACAGGTTTTTCCAATAGTTCTCTATACTTCTTAAACTTTTCAACACGATCCTTCAAGTCCCTAACAACACCATCCCGCTTGGAAGGATCATAAATATCAGACAAGTTCCAGACAACCATAAACAGCAATCAAAACAATCCCAATATAAAGCTTGCCACAAATTGAAAGACCTCTCTATCAAGCAACAATTTATTCTCAGATATGTTTTTATATTTTTAGTATTTTCGGCAACAAAATGTCTGTGACCGTACAAAGTGAAGATGCCGTATTTATCCATCGAGTTCTCAGCACCTTTGAAGAAGAGCGGAAACGAAACCGACTCGCGATTCAGTACACAGAGTTTTTCCCTGAAAATGACCGTAACTATTTGTCAGGCTACACTTACGCATTGGATGTATTTGAAGACGCTCTCACTTCGAGTGACGAGTACGGTAGCAGAATCGAGAGTGGCTTAACAGATATCGTTGCGCTTGCATACACTTGCGGGAGCAACGAGGATCAGAAAGCAGGAAGTACAGATTGCCATCGAAAGCTCCTTTTCGGCACCGAAAGCTCACGATATGCAAAACTTCATAGAACAATCGAAGACAGGTTTAATGATCCCGTCATACAGCGCGTGCGCGAACATTACCTGAGAGAGGTCGAGCACCGGAAGGTAGTCCAACAGGCATTCGAAACGCTATCGCCCGCTGACAAGAACTTTTTGCATGGTTACTTTTTTGCCCTGGATATAGTTAATAATGCGATTGAAGGCAGCGTGATAAGTATTGCACGAGCCATAGAATTGTTAAGAACCCTTGATAGAATCATGCCAATCAATCCCTTGCTGGCAGAAGGATTTCTTCCTTGCGTCCATCAACTCGTGAACTACCGCGGGCTAAAGCCCGCGGCGTCCTCAGGTTGAGAAACTGAGCAGGGTTCGTTGTTTGCGTGAATGGTTCTCAACCCAGTGTTTGCGTTGTCCTTCGTTAATGTATTGTTTGACGGTTTCTGCCGTGACGATACCGCCGGTTCTGTAAAAGTATCCTGCGCTCCAGAACTTCTCGCCCCACAACAAGTGTTTGAATAGCGCTGCATGGCCACGGCGGAGCATATAGCTTGTATATCCCTTGAGCTGGCGTGCCAGCTCTTTTGGCGAATGCTTTCGCCAATTGGTGACAAACAAGTGCACGTGGTCAGGTCCGCACTCGATGGCTGCAACGCAAACGCCCATCGCGTTTGCTTTCTGCACAATATATCCGATTACTAACTCGCGGACAAGTGTGTCCGCAAATACTCTCGCACGGTACGCAGGTGTAAACTGCAAGTGCAGATTCGCTTCACCAACCGAGTGCGCACTACTTCGAAGTTCGTTTGCCATTTTTATTTCTCCAATGGTTTTTTATAGAAGCAAAGCTACAATGAGCCTGCACAGCTTCTTTTTACAGAGTGCAACCATCATGCACTCATTTTTTATTTTACAAACGAACTATAAGAAATCAACGACCGCTTCCAACTCGTAATTCACTGCGGGCTAAAGCCCGCGAGGGTTCTTACGAGGGAAGCGGTACTAAAATCCGAAGAAAGCGCACGGTTCAATGCAATATACGAGAACTGCATATCAGCGCGAGCAACCGTCCAACCAAGAGAACAGTAAATTACTAACAACACCAAGAAAAACAACTAATCTCCGCCATTATTGTTGAATTTGCTCAACGATACATTTGATAACGTATTACACCTGGTGAAACTGCAATCACGATACACTTATAAACAAGTCCTAAGCCAAACACCCCATGCTACAACCATTCCCGGATGCGGAAAAATACACATTCAAAGAAGCGTTTGTTAAAAGATACTCTGCATTAACAGACTGGAATACTTACAAAAAATACACCCTATCATTCCTGCGCAAAAGCATAAGAGTAAACACCCTGAAAATAAGCGTTGAAGAATGCGCCAAAAGACTACAAAAAGACTGGAAGCTAGAGCCTGTACTCTGGTGTCCAGAGGGGTTTTATATCGAACATAAAGAAGGACGGTTAGACGTTGGCAATACAATAGAACACGCACTCGGCTATTATTACGTCCAAGAAGCAGCAAGCATGATACCACCAGTTGTGCTGCAACCACAACCAGGAGACCTAGTACTAGATATGGCAGCAGCACCAGGAAGCAAAACAAGCCAGATGGCACAATACATGCAAAACAAAGGACTGATAGTAGCAAACGACGTAAAAGGAGACAGACTGGCATCACTTGGAATAAACCTGCAAAGAATAGGAGCAACAAACACCATGAGCACGCTAATGCAAGGACAACACTTCACAAAAACAGGAATACTATTTGACAAGATATTACTAGACGCGCCCTGCTCGGGAACAGGAACAATACGCAAAAGCCCAAAAACAATAACTATGTGGAACCCAGACATGATCACAAGAATAAGCAAACTGCAACACAAACTCATCATGGCAGCATGGCAATGCCTAAAACCAGGAGGAACAATGGTGTACAGCACCTGCAGCACAGAACCAGAAGAAAACGAAGGAACGGCCACCTTCCTACTCGAACACGCACCAGACGCAAAAATAGAAGACATAGATATACCAATAAACAGAACAAACACGATCACCGAATTCGAAGGACAGAAATACCACCCAGACACAAGGCATTGCTTACGACTCTGGCCACAAGACAACGACACAGAAGGATTCTTCATAGCAAAAATAAGAAAGGAGGGATAAGGATGAAGGCAGGCAGGACGAAGGATGCAGGTATTAGGCATTGGGCGTTAGGAATAATAGCATTACTACTCATCGCGGCATGCACTCAAACCGCAGAACCAGAACCCACCGTCTGCACGGCAGACGCCAAAGAATGCCCGGATGGCAGCTTTGTATCAAGAGAAGGACCAAATTGCGAGTTCAAAGCATGCCCTGAAGGAATAGCAAAAGAAGAACCAAAACAAACAATCAATGCAACACGAAACCTAAACAGCGCGGCAACAACGGAGGTCAACATGAACACACTTGTAGAACTAGAAACAACAATGGGAAAAATGAAGATTAAACTATACGATGACAAAGCACCAAAAACAGTAGAAAACTTCAAAACACTAGTGCAAAAAGGATACTACGATGGCACCATCTTCCACAGAGTAATCAAAAACTTCATGATACAAGGAGGAGACCCAACAGGAACAGGAACTGGTGGTCCCGGATACACCATCAAGGACGAGTTTGGACCAGGACTAAAACACGACAAAAAAGGACTTTTGTCAATGGCAAACGCAGGACCAAACACAGGCGGATCACAATTATTCATCACCCTAGCGGCAACACCCTGGCTAGACGGAAAACACGCCATATTTGGAGAACTAGTTGAAGGCATGGAAGTGTTGGACAAGATAGGCAACACGCCAACAAACGCACAAGACAAACCAAGAACAGAAGTCAAGATAGTGAAGGTGAAAGTTGAGAGTTAGGACAAGTCCCGCCGGGGACTTCAGAACTATAGTTGGAAGCCCGCAGGTTTTGAGCGCATTTTGCGCTACAAGTCTGCATTCGAAAGAATAATTTTAGTGATTTCTTCGGTTGTGTATGCAGTAATTCGTTTTTGCATTTTGAAGTGTGCATCATCGCTCCAAATGACTGCGTTTTCAGAGGCGAGTGCGGCAGCTATGAACGGTGCGTCTTTGATGTCGATGGCTTTCATGACTTCCTTTGCTTCTGGCAAACGTTCTTTAAGTTGCTCGGTCGGAATAAGCGTGATGTAACCGAGAAGTTTCGCAAGAAGTTTGTCGTAGGTCTCTTCGTCCATGCCGCTCTTTTGGAGAATCAGGTCTTTGTATTTTCGTACTTCGTGAAGCATTATCTCTGGATAAATCAGTGGAATGTCTGAAAGAATGATGAGTCGTCTAATATGTGAATCTCGTATGAGCGCGCCTATGAGGACATTCGTATCAAGAATGATGTTCATTGCAGTCCGAGTTTTTTGGCAGCGGATGCCTTGATTTGCTCGCTTATCTCGTGGACATCTTTTTGTGTAAGTTTGCTCTTGCTGGCCAATCGTTCAATCAGCTCTAGATCATGGAGTTTTCTCTCGATTGCTTGCCTGGCTACTGCAGTCCATCTGATTTCGTGGTGCTGCTTCATCTTTTTGCTCAGTTCGTCCGGAATTGCTAACGTCATGTTCGTCATAGTGATCACCTTCCACGTATATAAGTGGTTTCACGTATTTAAAGCTTTTCGAGAGACGCCGGAAATGAGCGCATTTTGCGCTACAAATCTTTTATACTAATTCGAAAATTACTTATACAAAGACTTCTTCTAAGATTGATATCAAGGAGTCCTGAGCTTTAGCTTATGGTGCTCCAAACTATACTTCTGTTGCTTGCTGGAGGCCTCAAACCACAACCCTTAAATACTCCTTGTACTTACTTGTAACTACAGGTGATACATTGATCATCAAACTGAGCAAGCACGCTGAGGAAAAGATGATTGAGCGCGGAATCACCATGGCTGAAGTGTGCAATGCTATAAGTGGCGGAAGCAAGTTCCTCCAGCAGTCAGATAAAATCATTACTGAGTACAGCTACTTCAGAGTCGCATACAAGAAATTAGGAGACTCGTATTACGTGATCACCGTGCAACCAAGGTGGTAACCAATGGCAATATGCCCTATCTGTGAAAAAGGAACACTCAAACCTGTACAGGAAAAACATGTCCTATTCGGAGTAGATCTCGGCACTTATCCAGGAGAGAAATGCACCCAATGCGGCGAGGTATTCACCGACGCCTCAGTCATGGAAAAAATAGAAACAACCGCCAAGAAAAAAGGAATCTGGGGATTAGGCAAAAAAACAAAAATAGCGAGAGCAGGAAACTCTCTCGCCGTCCGAATCCCAAAAGAAGTTGCTGACTATCTAAAACTAAAAGAAGGAAAAGATGCATACCTCCACCCTGAAGAAAAGAAAATCATCATTGAGCTTGATTGAAGAAAGCACCGCCCTATTTCTGCTCTCCCAAACAACAATTCGCAAAGATTGGGAAAATGAAGAAGACGAACGATGGAATAATATCTATAGCAATAGCGAATGAAATACTCCGCTAGCATCAAACTATTTACTACGCTTGAAATAATACTGCCACGCATGAACCAACATACAAAGACCAACAAATGCGAAAAAGACCCCAATATATACAACAAGCTTATAACTCTCCGAGAACAAAACCAAGAAAGCTCCGATCAAAGCAAAAAGTATGCCAACTTTGTACTCGCGACGTCTAAAAACCGTTCTCTCTGCATGACGCTGTTCCCAAAAGCTGCCCATATTACAATAACTTCAACACGTCCACCATTCTGGACGAGTAGCCCCACTCGTTATCATACCAGCCAGACACTGAAACAAAGTTTCCTTCAAGCACCATGGTGCTCTGAGCGTCAAAAATACAACTATGCGGGTTATGAATAATATCCCTACTAACCAACGGCTCGTCTGAATATTGCAAAACTCCTTTCATATGATACTGTGCAACCTGCTTGAACAGCCAATTAATCTTATCAACAGCAGCAGGCTTTTCCAGATCAGCAACAAAATTAACAATGCTGCCATCAGGAGTAGGAACACGCCAGGCAAAACCATCAAGCTTGCCCTTCAACGCAGGAATAACCTCAGAAACAGCCTTTGCAGCCCCTGTTGTTGTTGGAATAATGCTAACAGCAGCACTCCTAGCACGACGCAGGTCCTTATGCGGAGCGTCAACAAGCCGCTGGTCAGCAGTATAAGCGTGAGCCGTAACCATAAAACCATGCTTCACACCAAAATTGTCATGCAACACCTTAACTATTGGCGCCAAGCAGTTAGTAGTACAACTCGCATTGCTGATGATATTGTGCTTCTTCTTGTCATACAAGTTCTCATTAACACCTTTAACAATCGTGATGTCAGGATTTTTCGCAGGAGCAGAAATAAGCACCTTTTTAGCACCTGCCTTAAGGTGAAGACTTGCGCCCTCACGGTCTGTAAAAAACCCAGTGCTCTCAACAACAACATCAATCTTCAACTCCTTCCACGGCAATTTTAACGGATCCTTCTCCGCCAACACCTTAATCGGCTTGCCATTGACTATGAGATTTTTATCATCATGCTCAACAGGATAAGGAGAAACACCATGCACGCTGTCGTATTTGAGCAAATGAGCCAAAGTCTTCGTGTCAGTCAAATCATTAACAGCAACCCACTCTATTTCTTTATCATTAATGCCAGCTTGTAAAATCTGACGGCCGATACGGCCAAAACCATTAATTGCAACGCGAACCATTGAACACCTCTCTTTAGTTTGTGGTTAGTAGCATGTAGTTTGTAGGATGTAGTTAAAAACTATTCTGTCAAAGACAAAACTCTCTCGTGCGCCTTCACAATGTCCTTTTCCATCACGTAAATGAGGAATTGCGGAGGACAAACCAGCAGTTCATGAATGTTAATGTTTGCCAATGCAATTTCTGACGCAATACGCGCCATGACGCCCTTTGTTCTTACGGCCTTTTCAGCAACAAGAACGCTAATCTCACTCAAACCATGCTCGACCTCTGCCTTTTTGAAAGCCTTGGCAACCTTGTCAACATGACTGTTCTTAACCAAAACTTTCGCCTTATCTGTCCCAGTTACAACGCGCAGACTAGGCAAGGACAGCTCCTGCAAGCGAGCCAAAACTTCAGCAGCAGGCAAAGAAATAGTCACGCAAGCAATATTATTAGTAGTGCTAACAACAGAATCTTTGAAAATATCATGCAATGCCGCCTCTTCAGAAGCAAACTCCTCCAAAGGAAAACGCCTAATGCTAGAAATAACAGCATCCAAAGAAGCGTGCAAGCCGCACTTGTCAATCAGGAATTTCGCCAAAGCACGCATGTTAATCAAGCCACGCTGCAAGTCCCGCATAATAGCAGGATCAGAACGCATGGCGTGCCAGACACGCTGGTTGATGCTTTCCATACGGGCATTCTTGCATAACTCATATAAAAAACTAATGAATCTGACACACCTGTGTCATACACACCACAAATGGCGTGATTCAGTCATAAGTTATTAAAGCGTAGTATATAAATCTGTATACTGGCATGCTGCGAGAAAAAAGAGGGCTCCCCGACCACGTCAAATACCTAATAAAAGACCGACAACGCAGACTAGCTGAAGCCTTGGACGAAAGCGCCACACGCAAGCTACCTGACAACACACGCACCGAACTAGGCAAAACAATATGTGTCGGAATGATACTTCGCAGCGTATATGCCGAAGACATAGGAGACTATCTGGCAGGAAAAAACGACCTCTACACAAGAAATCCATTTCCAACAGAACACGTGCGAACAGAAGGAGACAGACACTACATGCGCACACCAACAGGAGTAACATTTGCCTACGAAGTCGAACCACAAACCGACGGCCTGGTAGAAAACAACCTCGTAAGCATTGTGCTCACCAAAAGACTCATAACACAAGCACACCCGATCGCACGGCTCGACAAAATGACCAACCCGCCAGGATTCACACCAGTAAACCGCCCATTTGACATCACCAAACTCTACCACGCAACCATCACACTAGCCCACCCGGAAGCAGTTTTAGAACCATCAAACAACAGCAGACAGGCAACACCCGTCCAGCGAATCAAAGATACAACCGGAACTTTTGACGTTTACCTAACAATCACCCCTAACAAAAACGCAGAACTCTACATCCAACTCCCACCTAAGAAAATCCAACGCTTCAACGCAGAATACCATTAACAGTCACCAAAAAATAACGCGGAAAACAAAACATTTCGCAACCATTAAATATCGCGATGGCGTTCGAAAGAGCCATGGCAACCATCGCATTCTACGAGCTCGAAAAATTCGGATTAGGGGATAAAAAGGACTACCTGCGCGAACACCTAAAAGGACACGACCTCCAATTTATCGAAGAGCCATTAACAGAAAAAACAGCAATCCCAAAAGCGAGCATCGTCGCATTCTTCATCTACAGCAAAATTAACGACGCCATACTGAAAAAACTGTCAAATGTAAAACTAATAACAACAATGAGCACAGGATACGACCATGTTGACATTGAAGCATGCAAAAAGAAAAACATAACAGCCTGCAACGTGCCAGCATACGGAGAAAACACGGTAGCAGAACACGCGATGGCATTACTGCTATCAATCAGCAGAAACATCCTACCGGCAGTAGAACGAACACGCAAAGGAAACTTCGAACTAGAAGGACTACGAGGATTCGACCTAAAAGGCAAAACACTAGGCATACTAGGCACTGGCCGCATTGGAAGGCACGTGGCACACTACGCACAAGCATTCGACATGAGAGTCATCGCATGGGACAAGTTTCCCAACGAAGAGCTGGCAAAAGAATGTGGATTTACGTACGTGCCATTTGAACAGTTACTCTCAGAAAGCGACGCCATCAGCATCCATCTACCGGAAACACCAGAAACACACCATATCATCAACACAAAAAACATCAGAACCATCAAAAAAGGATGCGTACTGATTAACACCGCACGCGGAGGAATAGTTGAAACAGAAGCACTATTGATTGGGCTAAAAGAGAGAATACTAAAAGCATGCGGACTAGACGTGCTAGAAGAAGAATGCGCAATAAAAGAAGAAGCACAATTATTGCACGAAACATTCCAAAAAACATGCGACTTGAAGACCTTGCTGGAAGAACACATACTCCTAGAACAGCCCAACGTCCTAATAACACCACACAACGCCTTCAACTCAACAGAAGCACTAATGAGAATACTTGACACCACAATCGACAACATTCAAGCATTTGTAGCAGGAGTACCGAAGAATAAGATTAATTAACGGTTGCTACCAGATATTCTTAATTTTAATTTATCACTCAATTGTTCATCGTATCTATTCATTACCTGCCCCAGGTATCTCTCACGAGCAACCTGTTCTTCTCTGAATTTATCGCTCCCGAGAACAGCCATGAATACATCAACAATATTCATCAACCGTACAGCATCCTCCTTTTTCCCAACAAAATCAGCCAGTGTCTCATCTGAAAAACCAAAATCAACCGGATCCGGCAAATCAAACTGTTCCCGCACCACACCGCCAAGAACATAAACAGCACCCGGCGAACGAACATCAGGCAAATCCCAAAGATAAACCCCCACACAACTCGTGCTTCTGTCAACCCTGATTCTCAAACCATACCGCGCATGCACCAAACAACTCTCTCTCAAGTCATCAAAGGTTTCCCTTAAATCAGGAGACAATACCTTTCTAACATTCCTATAATCCAGCTCACGAGCTGAATTAGCACCCTGGGAGCATTCAGTCAACCTCGCATGCAAACTATAAGCATCAATATCTTCAAACTTCAGTGCGACAATAAATTCACCAAACGTTGCATAACGCGCACCAGATTCCAACAACAACGCAGACGCGCCTTTATCTGAACCCATTTTTAATCAACTCACCCCAATGAGCAGGAGGACAAACAGCCCAGTCCACACCAAGTTTTCAATAAACTTCTTCCAAGACAAAGGAATCTTGAAAGCAATACCATAACAGCCACAATTATCCAGCTTCTTCCGCTTCAACAATGCAGAAAGAACAAAAATGTCAGCAGCAAGCATCAACAATAAGCCTGCAATAGAAGCAAAAAACAGGTATTGGCCGGAAAGCACCCACACGCCAACAACAAACTCTGCAAAAGGCTGAACGTAAGCCAACGGCTTAACCAACTTTCTGGGAAGCAAACCATACGACGCAACAATAACTGAAAAACCCTTCAAGTTCGGAATCTTCAAAGCGCCAGTAATGACAAGCAACAAGCCCAAAACAATACGCAAGCCAGGAATAAGGTACAACAACATAACAGAAAACAAAGCCAGTAATTATTTAAACATTCCGATGGGTATTAGGACGAAGGCGGAAGGTTGTGGGCATTAGGATGTAGGACGAAGGGTGAAGGTTGCGATTGGCTGTTGGCCAGTAGTTTGTAGTTCGAGCAGCAACTTCACAACTTTTTTATAGAACGCAACTACTGAAAAACCATGCGATCCATCAAAGAGGTGAAAGTTGGCGGCAAAACAGTCCTTCTCAGAGTGGACTTCAATGTTCCTTTGAGGCAAGGAAAAGTGGCGAACGACGAGCGCATCAGAGCAGCACTGCCAACAATCAACTGGCTGCGAAAAAACAAAGCCAAAGTTGTCATCCTAAGCCACCTCGGCAGACCAGAAGGTAAAGTCGTTGAAGAATACAGACTAAAACCCGTAGCAGAACACTTACAAAAAATCCTAAAACAGCCAGTTCATTACGCCCTTGATTGTATAGGATCAGAAGTGGAAGACACCGCAAAAAGCTTACATGAATGCGACATAATGCTGCTAGAAAACGTTCGGTTCTACCAGGAAGAAGAACAAAACAATGAAAACTTTGCGCAAAAACTCGCAAGCATTGCAAACATCTACTGCAACGACGCATTCGGAGTAAGCCACCGAGCACACGCATCAGTACATGCAATCACCCACTATTTGCCCAGCTACGCGGGGTTTTTACTTCAAAAAGAAATCAACTCACTAGAAACACTGCTTAAACAACCAAAAAGACCATACATCGCCATTCTGGGCGGAGCAAAAGTCAGCGACAAAATAGGAGTAATACAAGCACTACTCAAAAAAGTTGATGCCCTTTTGATCGGCGGGGCAATGATGTTCACCTTTTTCAAAGCACTAGGACACGAAGTCGGCAAAAGCAAAGTTGAAGAAGAGAAAACAACACTCGCGAAAGAACTCCTAAAAAGCAAGAAAATAATACTCCCAACAGACATCATGGTAAAAACGCCAAACGGAATAAAAAACGTTCCAGCAGGTGCCATCCCGAAAAACTCCATCGGACTAGACATAGGCAAAGAAACACAAGCGATCTATGCAGAAATACTTACAACTGCAAAGACCCTCTTCTGGAACGGACCACTGGGCCTATGCGAACAAAAACCATTCGACAAAGGGACAACAACAATTGCAAAAGCCATACCAAAAAAAGCATTCAGCGTGGTAGGAGGAGGAGACACAGTTTCAATAATAGAAAAACTCAAACTTGACAAAAAATTCAGCCACGTAAGCACAGGAGGCGGAGCAAGCCTAGAGTACGTGGAAGGCAAAAAGCTCCCTGGCATAGACGCATTAAATTAGAACAATCCCGAACTTTTCCAACTCAACAGACAATTGCAGTCTAAGCTCATTCGCATCCGGCACAACACACCGCGCAATATCCTCATCAATAACTCTCAACTCATCATCAACAGACTTCAAAGAACGCACGCGAACATCATACTCCATAAAAACAGGACTCTGCTCTAATTGTTGCAACAACCTAGACTCGGAACGACGCGCATTAGCAAACCTGTGCACCAGCTTTCCAAGAACCTCCTTTGACAAGGAATCCAGAGCAACACTATTACCAAGACGCAAACGCAGCGCAGGAATGTGTTTCAAAACAGCAAGGTTAAAATCACGCGCCAAAGCGCTAGAAGGATCGCTCGCGTAAACCTCCAAAAGACCATCACGCACCTCACGCGAGTGCTGCAACAAAGCATCCTGCAAAGGAGAAAACACCCCCTTGATCTCAAGTTCGACAGCTTTTCTATCACTCACCGCAGAACGAAGCGCCTCCTTCATGCTAGCAAAATCGTCATGCTGCGCCACTTGCTCTTTTTCACGCAATGCCGCATCACGACGAGAAACAACCTCCTCGCGCTGGGATAACAACAAGCTCCTCTGCTGTTCAACACTTGCCTGAACCTTGGCCAAATCGTCCAACGCATCAACACAAGCCTGCACTGCATCAAGACCCTGACCCTGCTCACTCTGCAGCCAAGAACGCACGCCCTCTAAAGACAACTTCTTCGCAAAAAAACGCCTGGTCCAATGCATATCTGAAGGCGAACGCCAAACCTTTAAATATTTATATGAACCAAACACACCATGAACAAAGGAGAACAAAAAAAGAGAGCAAAGGAACGCATACACACGCTTTTTGAGCAAGCAGCAAAAAGACCTGAGTACGCGAAAAGATACATAACAATCGCGCAGCAGCTAAGCGCAAGATACAAAACACAAATACCAAAAATACTTAAACAACGATTTTGCAAACAATGCAACGCATTGTTAATTCCGGGCAAAAATTCAACAGTACGCATCAAAAAAGGCAGGAAGATAACAACCTGCGAGTGCGGAACAATAAAACGAGCACAACTATGAAACCACTATGGTACTTTATCGCAACATTGCTAACAATAGGCATACTAGCAGGCATCAGCGGAATGACCCCAACAGGATCGTTTGCAGCAAACATCCAACCAAAATGGGACTATCCAACAACACAATTCTCACGCACGTTCACACTAGACCTAAACCAAGCATTCTCAGACCCTGACGGGGACACGCTCACATTCACCGCAGCACCAGACCAAGGAATAAGCATCAGCAAATCAGACAACCTCATTGCAGTAAATACGGAACAAAGCGGGACAATACTGCTAACGGCAAGCGACGGACAAGCAATAACACTACAACGAATAACGATCGCATGAAACCAACGCTCTTTTTCATCATTTGCGCTCTCACCATACTACTGATACGAATAGGTGTATTTCTAATCCCAGAAAAAGACCTCGCCATCGCAGGAATCATCGTGCACCACTTTTGGATTGGAATTGTGCTCATTCTATTGAGTGCTTTTCTGCGAAACATACTTATTTTCCCAATCGGGCTTGGGCTGGCAACAGATCAACTCATCTTCATCATAATGGGGGCAGGCAAAGATGCACAATACTGGTCAACGCCATCTATAATTGGAGCGATATTCGGGCTCATAATGATATTTCTGTTCCGGAAAGAACTTCACCGAATTAGCACATATAGCCAGTCGCAAAAATAATGGAACTTTAGTTGCGATTGGCCAGATAGCAAGCTTGTTAGCTACTGTTTAAACAATCATAACGTTAAAAAGTTCCTAAATTAACAAGACTTGCTATAAAATAATTACTTCTTCGTATGCTCGCGCTGCAACAAAACAGCATAAATGAAGAAGCAAATAATTATCACTTCGAAAAAGCCATTTATGTGCACCGGAATGCTCAACACGCCCATCTGACGCAGAACTGTCAAAACTTCCTCAAGAATGAACACGCACAACGCTAAAAACACCATCTTCCACGGCATCAAGTAAACGCGACGATCACGCACAGGAGTGCGGAATAACGCAATGAATAGGTAAACGGCTACCAGAACAAAGCCCAAATTGTATAAAGGCGCTACCTGTGCAACAGAAAGGGCAAGGCTCATTCCCAACCTCGCGTCACATTAGCCTGCTTTATCAATGCCACAATCAAGCAAACAAGAATAAAACTAGGAACAACGTGAGTAAGCCAAGGAGTGTGCCAGACACCAAACACCTTCAAAGCGCCAAGAACCTCCTCAACAGCAAACAAAACCAACGCTGCAATCAGCCACTTCCAAGCACGCAAGTGTTTCTTCTGAGAAGCATCACTAAACAAACTAATCGCGAGAAAACCTGCAATGACGCTCAAGAATACTGCCGTCAAAACGGCAATCCCATACACCCAATCATACGGAGTTAACATTTATCATAACCTCTTTTAACCTGGAGTTTGTCATTTGGTGTTTATAAATGTTTTTATCGTAACATTAATAAAGCACGACTCGAGCAACCCGCATATGACAGATGAACAGACGCCTGTTGCAAAGGACGAAGAAATAGAACAACATCAAGAAACAGAACAGCCTCATGAAGAACAGCACGCTGTTGAACCAGAAGCTGCAGCAGAACAAGCACCAGAAAAAAAAGAACTCAACAAAGGAATACTAGGACAAGTCAAAAACATAGCAAGCCCAATCCCGGGAAAAGCACAACAATTAAAATCATTCATCACAGAATGCAAACGAGTAATAAGAGTAACCAAAAAACCAGACAAAGAAGAATTCAAAACAATAGTCAAGATCAGCGCGGCAGGAATGGCAATAATAGGCCTTCTGGGATTCATCATACACTTCATAAAGGAAATAGCCTTCTGAGTTTGTAGAAAGTAGTTAGTAGTCTACAAACTGTTGAAATGCCAATCGTAACATTTATATATCATCCTATTTAATAACCCTGCATGGAAAGAGGTGAGGCAGTGACGGTGCTAGGCATTGTCACGGTTGTGGGCATACTCGCAACCACCACGCTTCTTTTCACCCCAACAGGACAGCTATTCCAAGGCGAGCCATGGCATCCGCCAGCAATGACGGAAACACCAGTGGAATGTCAAGGAATGCCAGTGTACTTGTCAACACAAGGCAAGTTCAACACGTACTGTTGCCAAGAACATTTAATTGACGAAAACACGTGCCGGCAACCCCAGCACGTGTATGTGACGTAACAATTACTGCGCAAAGGCGCGGAGGCTAGCATGACAGACAAAAAAGAAGTGAACATCTTGCTATTAGGAATCGTGGCGATTCTAGCAATCGTAGGACTGGTACTCATGTTCACAAGCCCGGCAGCAACCGGCAAAGCATTTGTGCCACCAGCACTGCCACCAAATGTAGAAAGCCCGGCGCCAGTCGGCTATGGAAACGTTCCAGTAGCACAACAATCCGGACAACTAGGCAACGCAGTAATAGTGCCCGTATTGGAAGGGTCAAACCTGCCAAGATGTCCAAACGGAGCTATAAGGACACGTGAAATGGGAAACATACCATATGAAGCAATCCCAGGACACCTTTGCAACTGGTTCTACTGCCCAACAGTAGCGGCAAGCAGCGACCCAGCAGCAAAACCAGTGCTCGCATGCGTGCAGGCATAATTTTTTCTTTTTAACAATTTATTTTTGGGATAACATGAATAACGAAAGCATCGGACTCATAATTTTCGCATTCACCGCACTAGCAGCAGTATTCGCATTCATACTAGTCCTAGGAGGACCAGAACCAACAGCAAAAGTAAGCGGAACACAAAAACTAGGAACGAGCACGTTCAACTTCAGAGACGCAGCAGAAGCGTGCAGCAAGGGAACAAACTGCGAAGACGGCCTACCAGGAATACCAACAGGCAGGTATGACGAGCTGCGAGAAGTATACGAATGCCACTGTCAAACAAGCGATCCAAGCTTCACATTCTACCGCGCAAGATGGCAATAAGCTACTATGCAATCTTCTTTTTGCTTGCAGGAGCAAGCCTCGGATATTTTGCAAACGAAATAACAGCAAACGTCGTACTTGAAAACGATCCCTGCGAAGTAGTTTCGTGCACGCTCGGCAACAGAGCAGACCTCCTCGACATCAACGACCAAGGATACGCAATCTGCAAATGCCCACACGAGCAGAAAAACTACTACATCTTGATAGCAAGAAAGTACTAGGATGAAGGCAGAAGGTATTAGGCGTTAGGTTGTAGGAATTAGGACGCAGGCGATTAGCCGTTAGTGTGTAGAAGAAACAAAACGTTTTTTATAGAGCAACAAAACCCAGTCGCGTATGAACATACCTCCTCAGCTACAAGAAGTCCTAACAAAAGAAGGCATTACTTCATTCAGACCAGCCCAGCAAAAAGCACTAGACGCAGGCCTTCTTGAAGGAAAAAGCATACTAGTCTGCACGCCAACAGCAAGCGGCAAAACACTGATAGCAGAACTAGCGGCAATTAAAACCATCCTCGAACACAAAGGAAAAGCAATCTACATCGTGCCTTTGATTGCACTCGCAAACGAAAAATACAAAGAATTCAAACGCAAATACAGCCACCTATGCAAAGTAGCTTTAAGCAGCAGCGACTTGGACACCAGCGATCCCTATCTCAACGATTACGATCTGATCATCTGCACAGCAGAAAAACTAGATAGCTTGATACGACACCACAGCCCCTGGCTCAGCGCGGTCAGCATAGTTGTAATAGATGAAATACATCTATTGAATGACGTCGAAAGAGGACCAACACTAGAAATACTAATCACGGTCATGAAAAAATTGTTGAAAAACGTACAACTACTAGGCTTAAGCGCAACCATAGGCAACCCAGAAGAACTCGCAGAATGGCTAGATGCAAAGCTCGTTCTCGATGATTGGAGACCAGTGCCCTTGAAAAAAGGAACACTCTATGGAAATGAGATAAGTTTCATAGAATAAACTTAATGTAGCGCGCCAACACGCACGTTGCAACAACCAACGGCAGCACGGTAACCAAAAAGCCAACTAAAACTCCTGCATAGTCCAGCTCAAACAATTCTTTGCCGGCACGAAACAAAGTTGCAAAACCAAGAATATAACCAAACGTAACGAGCAAAACAGCAATAATGCCTCCAACAGGCGCGAAAGCAATTACGCCAGCAAAAAACGTTGTGACCGCCGGAGCAACAGAAGACAACACAACTGCTGCCAAACCCTCATAATAACCACCCTTACCATCCAAAACATGCATGGCAACAGAAAAGAAAAAAGCTATGATTAAGTGCAACGCCATAGAGCCAAAAATAAAAGCAAGCAAACCATTCACAACAAAAGAAGCCGTTAGTTTATCAGGAACAAACCTCCACGCGAAAAACAACACACCAGCTGCCTCAAACAAAGACACAGCGAGCAAATATAGTAAGACCTTAGCAAAGCTCTGCCTCTTAATCCGCTTTATTTCAGCAACAGGATCGTATAAAAGTTCGAACATACACCCTCTTTTGAGCATTAAAAGCTAAGATCGTATTTAAACATGACGGTACACTTCCCGTGTGAGGCTTC
>JACQMY010000022.1 GCA_016203305.1 Candidatus Woesearchaeota archaeon | reverse complement strand
GATTTGTTTAAGCAATTACTTTTAATAAGCTACTTCACAATATATTTTTTCAGAAATATTCTTTCCAGTTATAGTTTCGGCTCATTTTCCGCGCAAGTTTGTTCGTGAAAAGTGAGCGTTCATTTTTGGCGGGTTTGAGCGGTTTTCGCATTTTCCAAGTGCCTAGTTTATTCATAACCTGCAGAAAAAGAGTGCCTAATTGCAGGTGGGTTTTTTGCAGCAAGGAACCGGGGTCTTTACCATGCCGAAGAGGGGTGTGAGTCGCACACGTGCAGTATATTATAGCATCCTGCTTCTGCGAAAGTGAGTGCTTTGTCAAGAACCACCTGCTAAACAGGTGGCGTGAATGATAAATGGAGCGTAAACGTCATTGGGTGGTTCTTGAGCATGCTCGGAAACCCTGCGCTCCTCCACGGGCTAAAGCCCAATGGCTTCCGCGAGGAGGGTTTCCGACATGTGAAGGGCGGTTATTTCTTGCAGTTTGGTGTGGCCAAACTGGAGAACTGTGCCAGTGCAGGTGTTGGAAAGTGTGCGTCTAACATAGAAAGCGTATATTATATAGGCACTATGTGGTGGTACACTTTCAAGGAGCTAAAACTTGTGACACTCCCCCAACTTCCAAGTGCCTAATTCTTGCAAGCGGCCAAATAATAAACCAATCAATGGCCAATTGCTACCTGCCAATAATCGTCAAAAAGTGAGAGCATCAAACACTACAAACTTCACAATACCCGCTGCGCGGTGGTAATAAATCCTTTTAAATAGGCACGATTGTGTATTTAAACATGGCAAAGAAATTGTTGGCGGCACGAGATAAGGAAGTTCCTGTTGAAGAAGCTGAAAATGATGTTGAAACTTCTCCGCTTTTGCCTCCAAAGTTGCCACCTGCTCCAAAGTTTCCTGGATCTGAACCTTCCGAGCATTCTGTGCGTCCTGCGGCAGTGTTATTCATCGCACTATTATCTATCGGTGGACTTTTATTCCTGGCATTTTTGAGCAACCCGTCAATTGTTGGTGAGGCTGTTGCTAATCCTCGCGTTGCTTGTTGTACGACTCAGGAGTGGCGTTCTGCTCCCACCGGCTATATTCAGGGTGCTTTGTCGACGAAGAACGAGTATTGCAGCCAGTTTGAGTCTATTGATGGTTGCTGTGTTAGGAATGCCGCCATGCGTACTGAGGGTAAAGTGCGCTTAGTTGGCGCAAAGGAAGGCATGTGCTCTTACACGCTGCCGAAGAAGGAGTATCCTGCTTTTGTTCGTGGAGACATGCATAGGTTGTGCTGTTCTGTTCAGACCTGGCAGCATTCTCCTACTGGTTTCGCGCAGGGTGTTGCCAAGACTTTTACAGGCTATTGTGAGAGTTATGAGCGTGATTCTCAGTGTTGTTTGCGTGCTGGCAGGGAAATAACCGGCCAGACTGTTCGCTTGCTCGGCGTCCGTCAGGGCAGCTGCACCCCTGCCACTCCAGAGAAAGCATATCCGATGTGGATCCGCTAAGCCGTGTTCACATAGTTATTCTTTCGCCGCGTTCCACAGCATTTCAAATAAGTTGTCGTAGCTTTGTGCTGCTGTTTTGTTGTGTATTAGCACGCCGATTGGTTTTTCTGTCCAGATGATGATTGCTCTTTGCAGTAACTTTGAACTTTTTTAGAATTTTCTCGTCGAGGGGAGTCTAAGTTATTGTTGCGTTTTTCTAAGAGCTAAATCAGATTGATAACGACAAAGCAGCATACCAAGGTCAAGATTTAAATATAAGATGTTCTTATTAGTAAGATGTACTTATTATGGAGGTAAGTAAAATGGAGAAGCTTGAAGTTACGAGTCTTAGTTCACGAGGACAGATTGTAATTCCCCGAGGCGTCAGGACTAGATTGCATCTTCATGAAGGAGAGAAATTTGTTGTTATTGGCGAAGACGACACCATTGTATTGAAGAAATTGGAAGTGCCATCTTTTAGGGGCTTTGACAAACTGCTCGAGAAGACCAGAGACTTTGCTAAAAAGAAAGGGTTGAAGCCTAGCGACGTGGACGAAGCAATTAAGAGCGCGCGAGCCAACTGACCAAAGACACTGCGTGACTGTAAGCTTTTTGGAATAATTTTTATAGCAAGTGTTCGTTTTGTTATTTATGCACGAGGGCTGGCACGTTGTATGGGAGTTGATGTTGATTTTGGGTTCTGTGTTGATTTTCAGAAGCATATGGCTGTTGCTTGACATCACTTTTGGCAACCGCGCGTTGGGATTATTGCTGGTACTTGGTTTTGTTCTGGCTATTCCTGCGTTGTATGTTTTGAATAATCATCTGGAAGATTATTACAAAAAGAAGAAGCGTTAAACATGATATTCTCAAAACATTCCATTACGTTCTAGGAAGTCTATTTAAGAATTTTATCCAACGTAACTGATATCTTTCTTTTCTTTGATTTCTTTGGCTTTGCTGGCTTGTTCTAGCATTCCGCGTAGCTTGGTTTCAAATGCTGCTGCTTGTTTCAATAGGGGGGCATAATCCACTTTCAGGCCTAAGTACTTGTCAAGCAACTCAATAATCTTGGCTGCTGCTTTGCTGTCTGGTAGTTGTGAGTGGGTTTCTGAGAATAGCGAGCATACGTCGTACTTGTCTTCTGGTGCTTTCATCAATAGCGCGCCTGTTACTCCGACTACTATGCCTTCTCCGAGGCATTCTATGCCTAGTTTTTCAAATGCTTTTTTGTGAGTCATGTTGCTTGTGTAGAAGAATCCTCTTGTTTCTTGTCCGTCTTGGCTTCCTACCCCTTCTGTTGTGATTATTTCTTCTGCTCCAACTTGCTTGGCTACGTCCAAGACAAGGTCTGCGCTTTTCCACTCTAGGCCGTGCACGGGTGCTATGCTGTGCACGATTACGCAGTTGTATTTTTTGTTGTAAAATACGCCTATTGGATCGACTAGTCTGCATGCGTGTATGGCGAGTGTTGGCACTCCTTCTTCAAACCAGTATCGTCCTATTTGTTCGCATTGTAGATGGTCTACTAGAAATCCTGTTGCTATCGTGCTTACTAGTCCAAATCCTGGAAATCCTACAACTACTGTTTTGACTTTTGGTTTTTTCCAGAGTGTTATCTTGTGTTCCTCTTTTTGCATGCGTGTTGGTTAGCGTGTCTTCTTTATAAGTATTACTAAGAGGATGAAGATAGAAGGACGAAGAACGTCTATCTTCTCCTTCATCCTAAACTCTACAACCCTTATCATTCCGCCTTCATCCTTCGTCCTAATTCCTACATCCTGACGCCTAATACCTTCCGCCTTCATCCTAATCGTTATTTATTTAAACTCGTTCGTGTTCTCGTAATTAATGGCAAGAGGTGAGGCAAGAGCTGCTGTTTGGATTGTTGTTATGGTTTTTGCCGCTGTTTTGGGTATTGGTTTGTTGGGCGGCGGCTTGACTGGCCAGGCTTCTGGTGCAAATCTTCCAGTTACTAATGGCACTGTTTTGAGTGTTCTTGCTGCGTTGTTGGCTATTGGCGTGTTGATTGTTGCTGGCTTGCAGCAGACAAAATAGCTTTTAGCACTTAGCTTTTAGCAATTAGTAATAATAGCTAACCGCCAATAGCTAATAGCCAAAAGCCACCGGCCAACAGCCAACTGCTAATGGCTAATAGCCAATCTTCGTCCTACGCCCTTCATCCTGTAAACTTTCCAATTCCTTTTTATCCTGCTTGTAAACTTTCTGGTTTTACCCGTAAACTTTCTGGTTTTCTCGTCGATGGGTATTTATTCGATAGTTTGTAGTGTGTAGTAAGTGGTGTGTAGCCACAAACTACTAACTACAAACCACGCACTACCAACTAAAACGAGGTGTTCCATGAAAGCAGGTGATTATGTTGCGGGTTGTCGTGTTCAGAGTGTTGTGAACGCTCAATCTTATGAAGTTATTGATGCTCATGGCGCTGTGCGTTTGCTGAAGCAGTCTCCTGATGCTGATTTGGAGTCTCGTGTGATTGCGAAGCTTGATCATGTTAACATTCCTGTTGTTTGTTCCCCGGAGGATGGCGCGTTGATTTTATCTCCTTCCGGCAGGTTTTTGGATGATTTTTTGGCTTCTGGTGCTTTGCGTGTTGACGAAACCGTGCCTATTGTTGGGCAGGTTTTGGATGCCTTGTGTTATGCTCATGGCAAGGGTGTTTATCATGGTGACGTGCGTGCTGGTAATGTTTGGTTGCAGGGTTCGAGGGTGTTGCTTGGCGGCTGGAAACATTCTCCTCGTCATTTGGATGAGTCTTTTGATGAGGGGGTTGTTGGTGTTAAGCAGGATTTGGTGGGTGTTGGTAAGTTGTTGTATCATTGCTTGGCTGGCGAGCTTCCTGACGTCATAGCTGGTCCTTTAGATGGTGCTGATGAGTTGTTCCGTAAGCTGGTCCTTCCTGCTGGTTTTCAGTCTGTGCGTGAGGCGAGGGAGTATGTTGAAGAATTAGAAAATGTTGACTCGCGGGAGTGCAATAGGTTGCGCCAGCAGGTTCGCGTGCTTGAGGCAGAGAAGCGTAAGGCTGAGTCGTTTGCAATTGCTTCTTATGAGCCTGATGCGGCTGCTCGTTTGTACTTGGAGGTTGGTGACCGAGAGATGTTTGCTGGTGATGTTAAGGGCGCGGTTGATGCGTGGGAGTCTGGTTTTGTTGCCTCGCTTGCATTGCGGTATCGTCTTCCGGTTGTGCGTTGGTTTGCGGGAAATCCATATTTGTCCGAGGGTGATAAGGAGTTGCGTTTGGAGCTTGCGTACCGCTTGGTTGAGGGTTACTTGTCTTTAGGCAAAATAGAGACTGCAGCAAGGGCAGCTACGAATGCGCTTACGGTTGTTGAGCATTCGAATTGCAAGGATGACGCGCTTGCTGCCAGGTGGCATCGTTCGATGAGCAGGGTGTGTGCCGCGGTTAACAAGGCAGATTATGCTGCGTATCACGAGGGTCAGGCGAAGAAGTACGAGACAAAGCTGCATTCAGAAAGACCTGCTGTTGCACAGCGAAAGATTTAAATGTATTACAAATATTACAAAGACGCATGGCAGAAGTCACCATTTCCGTGCGTATAGATGAGAAGGTGCATCAACACATGAAATTGCATGAAGAGATTAACTGGAGTGCTGTTGTGAGGAAATCAATAGTTGAACGATTAGAGAATCTTGAAAAGATTGATGTCGATCGGGCAAAAAAGGCTGCCAAGAGCATGGATGAAATACGGAAGGCAGGGATTTTTGACAAAGGTCGACCTTCAGTGGAGATAATTCGGGAATGGCGAGAGAAACGAAGGTAGTGGATGCATCTGTTGTGGTGAAATGGTTCACCAATGAAGCCGGGTCAGATAGTGCGATTTGGCTTCGTGATGAGCATATCACAGGAAAAGTGCGCATGGTTGTTCCAGAGTTGCTGTTTTTGGAAGTCTTGAATACGTTGCGCTACAAGCATCAAGATGAGGTTTTTCTTAGGAGAGTGAGCCGTGAGCTTGTAGATGTTCAGTTCCACGTTGAAAAGCTCACTCCTTTTCTTCTTGAGAAAGCGCTTTCTGTTGCTCTAGAATACAAATTGTCAGTGTATGATGCTTTGTACGGTGCAACATCTATGGTTCATGGCGCTCCATTAATTACAGCAGATGAAAAATTAAAGAAAGTCCCGAATGCGGTGCCATTGCGCTGACTATTGTTTGTCGCGCCTGTCTCTTATTATTTGGCTGAGTGCAGAATCCAATCCCAGATATTCTGCCGGTTCGGTGATTTCTCCATCCGGGCACTGGTCGAGTAGGACTATTACTTTTGCTTTCTCAAATTCGCTCATTGGTCCATTTCTGACTTCAAATCTTTGTACCCTTCGTGTGAATTGCTCGTACAAGTGTGCTGGCATTCTGTATGTTACTGTGTCTCCGCTTCCGATGGTTATGTCGATCGTGCGGTACTTTCCTCGTTCGTCTTCTTCTACGTCGCTTACAGAGTAGCCTGCGCCAGAATCGTATGAATTATGCGATCGTTTGCCTGGTGATAGAAGGTTGGCAAATGTTCCTAGTGCTGCTATTCCTACTAGCGTGCATAGTCCTATTTTTCCTGGCGTGCTCATTTGCTGCCATTGCTGGCCTGGTGTCAGTTGTCCATTTGCCATATTCACCACTTAACAAGGACAACTATTTAAACCTTTCGGCCACAGTCTACAACCTACGCCCTAATACCTACAACCTAATACCTTCCTCCTTCGCCCTACTGCACCGAAACCTATTTAAAAAGCGCTTTTATTAAGGTGTTAAAAAGAGGCAAATAATGGCAGTTCCTACAGCATTCCAACCTTTGATGCGTGCCGGCGGTGGCTTTCTTGAGTTCATTCTCGGTTTTGCAGGTGGCGTGCTTTTATACGGCTGGTTTTTCTACATGTTTTTTGGTTATGCTGTTGACAAGGCCAAGATATTTGACAAACGTGATCGTCCAATTACGGGCGCAGGTGGCAAGGTTGTAGCGTCAAAGGACGAGCGTATGGGCAATGTTATCGGCATTATAGTCGCTATTCTTGTTGCGAGAACTCTGCCATTAAACCAATTGGTTGGTAACTTTTGGGTTGCTTTGGTGCTTGCTTTGTTTGCTGGCTTTTTTACATATAGGTTCGTGCTTGCTTGGAGGACTCCATGAGTACTCCTGCTGACGAGTGGAAGTTTGACTGGTGGGCTCTTGGTGGTGCAATCTTTGCCGCGTTGCTTGTGTTTAACGCGTTGTACTTTGCTGCTGGCAAGCAGGGTGGCGAGTGGGCTGATATGTTTATGTCTTTGTTCGTTCTCGGATTAATGATTCTTGGCGCTATTGGCATTTTTGCCTTGTTGCAAAAGATCGGCTGGACTGGTGGCGGTGGCAGAACTCCTGAGGCAGTGCTTGAAAGAATCGAGCGGCTCGATACCGACATGAAGGCGCGTTTTGACAGGGTTGACGAAAATGTTGAGAAGGTTCACGTTGACGTTAAGGAAGCAAGGAAAGAGTTGGGCGAGATTAAAACGATTGCTGAGTGGTTGAAGACTGAACTGGGCAAGTGGACTCCGCAGTTGGAAAAGCTGGTTACTTCTGTGAACGAGCTTTCTGAGCGAGTGAAAAAGGGTGTTGAGGACATCACAATTCTGATCAATGATTTGAAAACGTGGGCCAACACGAAGTGGTCAGAATTGGAAAACACAGTGAAGACGGCATTTGCCGAGCTTGACAAGCATTACAAGGGCTTGGCTGCTGACGTTAAGGCTACCAATGATAAGGTTGATGCTGTTGAGGCAATGGTTGAAAACATTCAGTCCGAGATTGGAGAGGTGCACAAGCAGGCAGGCTTGTTGGAGAAGCAGATTGCGAAACTTCCCGAGGATGTTGCTGTTGAGGTTAGGACAAAGCTTGGTGATGATTTCAGGTCTATTCTTATTCGCATAGCTGAAGTGGAAACTAACTGTAAGAAGACTATTAGTCTTAATCGCGAGCAGATTGATCTTCTGATGAGGTCTATGACTGCTGAGTTTGGCAAGATCACTGTTTTGTTGACTGATCCTTCCAAATCCAAAATTCTTGGCGAGATGGATACTATTAAGGGCTTGTTGACAGAGGTGCGTGATAAGGGCGCGAAGGAGGAGACTGTTGTTGCCTTGCGTGACCTTCTCAAGCCTGCTGTTGATTGGTTTACCAAGAATCAGGGCAATTTGACTAATGTTGCAGAGAATACTATTCCTAAGCTTGATGAGATTTTGAAAAAGTTGGACCAGTTGATTGAAAAGTCCAAGGGTGATACTAAGAAGTACAAGGATGAGATTGATAGGTTGAGGGCTGAACTGGTGAAGCCAGGGGATGTTCTCATCAGGTTGCAGCAAGAAAAGGGGAAGCGAAAGAGTCCGGAAGTGAACTTGGATGTCGTGTTGAAGATGGTCTTCATATTTTACGCAGGTTTGTATCTTATCAACGATCGTAAGACAAAGCTTGGCACACCTGAGGTTGATGCCTTCGTTAGTCAGGCAGCTGCAAAGCTGGTGAATCTGAAGGACCATTTGTGTAGGGAGATGATGCCCAATTATGCTGCGATTGAGTCGCGTGCAGAGGCCGACCCTAAGAAGTTGGAAAAAGGTTCTGTCGAAGCTGTTAAAGGACTGTTTTTTATGTGTAATGATACAGTATTGTCAGAGGAGTTTGCATTGCTTGTTTCCGGTGCGCAGGCAACGCCTGTTGACAAGAAGCAGGTTAAGGATGCGCTTGATGTTGTCCTTAAGCGTGTGCCGCGTTCAGGTGTCAGTGATAAGTGGATTAAAGCATCTAAGAATTACGCACAATCATGGCTTTCCTCTTCTGCCACCGGCTTGCCTCCTTGATTTTCTCATTAGCAATCTTTATATAATATAGTTCTTGGGGCGGTAGTATGGTGGTTGTTCCTGGAGAACTGGTTTTGCGGTATGATGATGCGCCAGAGGGTGATGCTCGGGCAAAGCGGGTGGATGAGGGGAGGCGTTTTTCTGGATTGTTGGGGTTTCTTGCTAATCGTTTTGATGAACATTATTTTAAGGATGATTCTGCGCTTTATTCGGTTGGAATTTGTGATAAAGAGGGTGTAATGCAGATAGGTGGTGCATCATCCAGTATAGGCAGCGATTGTTATCATTTTGTTTCCAGGTCAGATGCTGAGTCAATTGGAGGATTCAGTGGGCGGACAGTGCAATCATGCGAGCTTGCAAATCTGGTGTTGGTGCGTAAATTGCTTGGTTGTTTCAAAGGCGAGCCTAGGGACGGGTTGGTTCCGTATGTTGCGCGTTTGATGAAGCGGACTGGCTGGGTGGATAATGGGTTATCTTTGGATGATATGTTTATGCAACAGGCTCTTGCGGATGTTTACCGGAAGTGCGTGTTCATAGTGGAGCATCGGGTTGAGGAGGGCGGGGGGATTATTTCAACTGTTTCCGTTCAGTGGAAAAGGCGTCCGGTGAACAGAAAGTATTCTCCCGAGGTGCAGCATGGAGTTTTTTATGCGAATGATGAACGTTTTTCATTGACTGAGCGGCTTGGCGAAGATTGTGCATAATAAATCGAAGAGTTAATTTTTCTTGATGCGTTCTGCTTTTTGCATCCTGATGTGGCGCCGTTTGTTTGAGGAGGATGTTGAGCAGGGGTTTTTTGGGTACTTTTTTGGTTTTTCCAGGAGCGCGCATGTTGAGCAGCACTTGTATCTTCCAGGTGTTTTGTTTTTGGATGGCTGGAGTGAGAGCGATCGTTTGGTTGTCGAGCCACAGCTTGGCGTGCCGTTGTCGCGTCGTGGCCGTCTTGAGGAGATTGCCACTTCGTATGAGGCTGCACATGGGGGATTCATTTCTTCGCGCGTGTTTCCTGGGATCGGAGGAGGGGCGACTTGTTGTACGAGGCGCGGCTGGTTCAGCAGATGTTGACTGATCAGTATGGTCATTCTTTATTTTTTGCTGTTGAGCGTTCGGATGACCGGCAGAGGGTTCCTGTTGTTCTTTCTGGACATTGGAGACGCAGATTGAGAGGCTTCCTGCTGATGTTGCTTTTGAGGTTAAGGCAAAGCTGGTTGATGATTTTAAGGCTGTTTGCGCATCGAGGCTGAAGCTGCAAACGCTCCTCCAAAGCTCAAGCCACAGGCGATTTCGGCCGCAAAGGCTTTGAAATTTATTTGCAAGGATCCGTTTGCTGCCAAGTTTGCTTTGCTTACTTCTGCAGCGCAGACTGCGCCTTGCCAGCAGAAGTTAGGAGAGCGCTTGCTGAGGTATTAGCATTTAAGGATCAGTTTGGCGTGGCTGATGAGGAGTGGATAAAAGCCGCAATGCTTACTGCTCGCCAATGGCTTTCATCTCCTCCGATGAACCTTCCGTAAGAAACTTTTATAAACCGTTCTTATTGCGTAGTGAGTATGATTGAGCTTCCTGCAGAAACAAATATTGAGATTATTATTCCTGAGTCTAATGAGGGGCGTTCTCATGTTGATGTTTTCAAGCGTTTGCCTAGAAAGCTTGCAGTTCTTGCTGCTGAGGAATTAGAAAATCAGTGTAATTCAGCGGCTTATTTATTTGGTTATTTGGCGAAATCTCCTGAGGTTGTTGGCAGGCATGAGGTGTCTTTTGAGGGGAGAATGAATCCTCGTGCGCATTATCATGCTGATTGTGGTGATTGCATGGCGCGGGTGTATATGGCTGAGGAGGCATTGTTGAAAAGGGAGTTTGATGATTCTGGCTTGTTGGGCAAGATTGCCGAATGGTTTAGTCCTGGGGAGGCGTTTCCTTTTGTTTTGCGGGCGAGTTGTTCAAGCGCGAGTGACTGGCCTGAACGTGGCAGGATGAATAAGTTTCCTGACATGTTTGTTCAGCAGGTGCTGGCAAGGGTGTATGGCAAGGCTTATTTTGTGGGTGTTGATCGTAAGGATGATGAGTTGGTTGTTCCTTCGGTTGCGGCTGTTCAGTGGGGCATATTGCCAAAGAATAGGTTGATTTCTCCTGATCGGCAAGATGGTGTGTTTTATTTTGATGAAAAGCGTTTTGAGGCGAAAGGTAATGGCGCGTCGTAGATCTATTGTCATGCGGGGTATTATCGGCTTGGGCAAGGGTATTGGGTTAACTGTAGTTTATTCTTTCAAAGCAGTGTGGTGGCTCGTCAAAGGTATTGGTCTTGGTATACGTGCAGGTTTTTCTGCTGTTTCTGGCAAGGTCTCGGAAGCTCGTGAGCAGTCGAGAATTGAGGTTGAGCAGCCTAAGACTCCTGCGTCTTACTCTCCGTTGTCTGTTGTGTCTGCAAAAAAGGGCGCTCTTGAGCATTTTGAGCGTCGTTTGTTGAATGAAAGTTTGATATTGGCTATTGCTGGCAGGCGTGGCAGTGGTAAGTCTGTTCTTGGTTTTCGTTTGTTGGAGAACATTCATTATAAGGCAAGGCGTCCTTGCTTTGCTTTGGGCGTCAAGCAGTCTGTTTTGCCAAGCTGGATTAAGTCTATTGAGGACATTCAGCAGGTTTCTAATGGTGGTGTTGTTTTGGTTGATGAGGGCGCGATTTCTTTCAGCAGCAGGGAGAGCATGTCGAAGGAGAACAGGGGATTGGGTGGTTTGCTCGCAATCGCGCGGCATAAGGATTTGAGTTTGATTTTCATAACTCAAAACACGGGCATGATAGACAAGAATGTGCTGAATCTTTGCGACACCATCCTGTTAAAGGAAGGCAGTTTGCTTCAGGAAAAAATGGAGCGGTCTGTTATGAAGGACTTGTACACAACAGCTAATTCTGCTCTTTCAGAGATTGATGCGCAGGCGAGAAGATCGCACTGTTACGTGTTTGATGCTGAGTTTGAGGGTCTTGTTTCTGCGTCTTTGCCTGGCTTTTGGAGTTCTAAAGTGAGTAAGAATCAGGCGTGACCATTCTCTATTTCAATCAGTATTTTTTTGTCTCCTACTTTTGAAATGGCAACTTCTTCATTTCCTTTGAGTTTTAAGTTCTTTTCAATGTCTGTAGGAATGCGGAGGACTGTTCCTCGTCCGCTTTTGCTGAGCTTTCTGTGAAGCTTAAATGGCTTTCCCCAAATGCCTAGTTTCCTGCCTATTGCTGCGATGCGTTGCAGTTCTTGTTCGTCGATGTATTCCTCTCCACAATGATTGCACCGCTCTCCAGAGATGATTAAGTTGTTTCCTTCAAGTTCGTACAGTATGTCATCTACTTTGCTTCGTGTTCCTTTTTCACAGACTGGGCATTTCATGTTCTTTTTCCTCCCTCTGCTCTGCTGATGCAGATGAGTTTGTTTTCCGCGTCGTAATACGCGGTTATTATTTTTTTATAGCCTGACTTTTGGATGTATAGTTCGTATTTCGTTTTGCCACATTGCTCAATTTTGTATGCTTGCCTTATTGCCTCGCGGAGATCGTTTGTATCCCAACCCCATTGTTGGAGGTAGTCGCGAGCAAAATGTTTTGTCGGAACAAGCTTGACCGTTTCAATGTCCCAAGGGATATTCATTACAGTTTCACTACATTTTCATCACATTTAAATCTTTCGGTTTCAGGAGTAAGAATCAAGCGTGAAGTGTTGGCGGCACAAACGTTACCTTGTGTTCTTTTGTTATCATTAGCAGTTCTGCTTTTTTGATTGGATATCTTTCTTTTAGCTGGTTTATCACCTTGTTTGCTTCTACTTGGTTTTTGACGTGTAAATCGATAGTGAAGTCCGTTGCTCCTACTGTTTGGGTTGCAAAAACGACTGCAGGATGTTGTTTTAGATAGTTTACAAACTGGTTTTGTTCTTGTTTAGTCATTGGCTCAGTGTGCAGCAGGACAATGTGCCATTCGTATCCGTACATTGCAGGGTTTGTCTTAATAGTAAAAGCTCTGATAACGCCCGATTCTTTCATCTGTTCTATGTGTCTTTTTACAGTTTCGTATGATACTTCTAGCGCCTGTGCGAGTTCCAGGCTGGTCATTCTTGGCTTTTGGTCTATTTTTTTGAGTATGCGCACGTCCAATTGCGAGAGTGTTGTTTGTTTTCTTTCTCCTAAATAGTATGTTGTGTTTTCATTTGTTGGATGGAGGTATTTTTTGAGGCAGGGGTGCGCGTTTATCACGATGTAGAGTTCTTTCTGGTTGATATTTTCCCTGTACTTGTCAAGTATTTTTTGGAGTGCTGCATGAAAGTTTTGTACATCCTTGACTAAAAAAGCTGCGAGTGCGTTCCATGTTCCTATTGTGCTTACGAGCCAGCATACTTCTGGCAGTGCATGCATGTATGTGAGTATTTCTTGTTCTTTTTCTGGTGTTGCTCTGAATTGGAATAGCGCGTTGTAGAATGTGTAGCCGAGTTTTTGCGTGTCAACAAGCGTCATGTAGTGTGTGATGATTCCTTTACGAACCATTGCGTTTACGCGATTGCGTATTGTTTGCTTGCTTAGGTGTACTTTTTTTGCAATGCTCGCGTAGGATTGTTTGCTGTCCAGCTCTAGTTCTGCTAGGATCGCAGTGTCTTTTTTGTCAAGGCTGGTTAGCTCTTTGGTCATTTAATGGAACAAATACGTTATTTAATAAATACTTTTCGTGGAAAGTAAAACTTTTCCCAAAAGAACTTATTTATTCTTGGACGCCATAGAGGTATTATGAAAGGTGGTCTCAATAGTATTTTTTTGCAACGGGTTGAGTGGACTCGGCAATCTTTGAAAGCTCGCGAGCCTTTTTCAATTGAGCACAAGAACCTCCTAATTAACCCTGTCAAGCGTGGCAGATTGAGTGTTGGCGGATAAATACCTTTTTAAACCATCTTAAACGGCCCTTCTCACATGCTCTGTTTAGGCATAGAGTCCACAGCCCACACGTTTGGTTGTGGAATTGTATCGTTTGATGGCAAGATATTGGCCAACGCAAAAGATAGTTTTACATCCGCTAGCGGCGGCATGATCCCCTCTGAGGTTGCAAAACATCACGAACAGGCAAAGGAAAAGGTCTTGCAAGATGCCTTGACAAAAGCAAAAATATCCATTAAAGACATCTCATTAATCTCGTATTCTGCTGCTCCTGGTCTTGCTCCTTGTTTGCTTGTTGGTTTGAAGTTCGCGCAAAAACTAGCTAAAGAGCATAAACTTCCGCTGGTTGGAGTAAACCACAGCGTGAGTCATTTGGCAATAGGAGATCTTGTCTGCGGTGCGAAAGATCCAATCTATCTGTACGTTTCTGGACCGAACACGCAAGTTGTTGGTTTCGCCGGCGGCAGGTACAGAGTGTTCGGGGAAACGCTTGATGTTGGCCTGGGCAATATGTTGGATAAGTTCGCGCGAGAGGTTGGTCTTGGTTTTCCTGGCGGTCCGAAGATAGAGCAGCTTGCGACTGGCAAGTACGTTGAGCTTCCCTATTCAGTCAAGGGAATGGATGTTTCCTTTGCAGGCATGTTGACGAAGGCGTTAAAACTTTTCAAGCAAGGCATTGCAAAAGAAGACCTGTGCTTCAGCTTGCAGGAAACTGCATTTTCCATGCTTGCAGAGGTTGCCGAGCGTGCCTTGGCGCATACTGATAAGAAAGAATTGCTGCTCATTGGTGGCGTCGCTGCTAACAAGCGTTTGGGCGAGATGTTGAGAATAATGTGCAATGAGCGTGGCGCAACTTTTCACGCAGTGCCGTTAGAATATAGTGGCGACCAGGGTGTTATGATTGCCTGGCAGGGAGTCTTACAGGCAGGAGAAAAACTCAGCCCAGAAACTGCAGACATTCGTCCGTATGAACGTATTGATGAAGTCAACGTGACATGGCGATAAATTACTATTCTTTCAACAATTTGGATAAATGTGTGGAGATGGGAGCAAAAGGTGAGCCTTCCTTGAAGACGCGCAATTGTTTTCTTTTTTGAAAGTATGAAAATGTTCACGCTTCATAAAGGCACATTTTTATACCGATTAACACTGCCAATCTAAAGCAAGAGGCGCCATGAAATTTACTATAAAAGAAGCACAACAGTACGCGCGCGATGGACTTATTGAACAGTGGGCGCACCAATTCCTCTCAAGCATTGGCCGCAACCACGCGCTCTCAGCAGGTCTTCTAAAAGAAAAAAGATACTGGCTCGGACCAGTCATGGTAAAATTCGAAAAACTGGATCGGTGCTGTGGACCTGAAACAACCATGGAATATGTTGAAAAACTAGAAAACTGGGAGAATAATATCACCCAAATGACAGACTCTATCCGCGACGGGTGGGAAGCCCTGCCATTCATCGGCCAATACAGAAATGGACGCATTTCAATCCGCGATGGGAACCACAGATTTGAAGCCCTCAAAAGAATCGGGTTCACCGCGTACTGGACAATCATTTGGTGCGACAGTCAAGAACAATTCAACGAAGCAAACTTGCTCTTCAACGCATAAATCCCAAACCAACAAAACCCTTTAACAAACTCTGACTTGTTGCGGGGTGTTTACTTGTTATTTCAGTGCTTGTTCCAAGTCATCACGTGTTAAGCCCGCCTGTTTGAGAATGCTGAGGAGTGTTCCTTTTGCCAATTCTGGATGTTGTGGGACAACCGGCTTGCGCTTCACGCCATCGCGTTCACTGAACAAGATGACATGACTACCGGTCTGGTCGAGAACTTTGAAATCGAACTTGTTGCAGAGTATTTTGACTACTTCTTTACCAGAAATGACGGGTAATTTCATGCGGCGACTACTTGCGTCACGATCGGAGAATCAGCATCCTTGAACACTTCAAGCTCATCGTGCTCTGCGTGCTTGACCCACAACTCAAAAGCTTCCTTGAGATTCTTCAATGCTTCCTCAACAGTCTTTCCTTGACTCGCAAGCTCAACCTCAACACCGCGAGCTACATAGAACTTTCCTTCTCGGAAAACAACTGCGGAAAGACGATATTCCATAATTTCCTATTTAGGGACACCTTGTTTAAAAAAGTATCGTTGAAAGTTTCCAAAATCATCTGAAAATAGCAACCTTCTTAATCGGTCGAAAAATTAGGGTTACTTGTTTGGTTTTAGTGCTTTTGTTTTGCGGCTTCGGCAGACAAGTCATAAGGAGATGCAGGGATTGTATCCAGGCCAAAATATGGTCTTCCGCAGCCAAGCAATGGGCAACGTGATTGACTGAGTTCTTGTGCGCATCGGCGATGAACAAATGTATCTGGGTGGAATTCGCAACTAACGATGCTATCGTCACTCTCAACCGGATAAAGGCCATGCCTGCCGATAGGACATGTATTTTGGGCATCGTGTTGTTCAACGCGAAGAGTTAATGAATCGCGAGGCGAGCGAACTAAAGAACCGAGTCCTGACAAAAAACGTGAGATTCGCTCTGTAAAGCTCAAAAGACTAACGAAACTAATGCGAGGACTTTCCAAATATTGAAGAGGAGCGCGACAAGGATACTCAAGGAGCGAGCGAACAAGACCATTTTCAGATTTAACTGCAGGGATGCGGATAAGAATGTTGACGAGCTTGCCGGCACGGTAAATTCTGTCCTCGATCTGCTCTCCTGCAAGCAGTGTGAGTTTTTGATCGTTGACAATGATTCGCGACCCATAAGACACATACTTCCAATCACCTCCGCTTGACCAAAAAATGCTTCCACCTTCAAAAGTTTGTGGAGTCCAGGATGGACTGCGCACTCCGTTGAGTATATACCAAAGGTCAGGAATGGGAAGAATCTCACCTTCCTTCGCAGGTCTGATTAGCGCATCCTCAAAACCCCAATCCATAAAGATAGCCCTCCGCAAACCTTTAAAATGGTTTCGATACTCGCCACCGAAGCACAGTGGTGCTTACGAAGAAGAGTGCGGCATCTCGCTTGAGAACACTGTTATGGTTCCTTCGCCTTTCCTTACTGTCTTACAAGTCAGAATCGGGGAGTTTCTTTGATGGTGTCGACGAGCAGTAAGTTTTTCGTGGATCTTCCAAAGCTCTGATTCAAGTTTGAACTTGTAATTAAAATCTTGAACCTGACTTTTTTCGTACACAAAACGTGATTTTTCAACATTCTTTTCTATATGGAAACGTTTACTCGAATAAAGTGCAGAAACAATACTCTTCTACTTTTTCGGACCAAAAATAACTATTGATTTTCAAGGGCCAAACACCGTCCTACAACGTGAGGAATTTCTACCTGGAGATTCTTTAAGCAAATCCTCAAGCTGTGTATCATTGGCACTTACAATTCTTGGACGTACTGTTCTCGTTATATCCAGGGGAGGTGGCTCAAACTTTCCTAGTGCTTTTTCAACATACACTCCCGCAACGGCATTCGTTTCTACGAGATCCTTAAGGAGTCGATAAATACGTACTTGAGATTTTGCAGATTCATCATCCAATATTCCACCCTCCCCATGAGCTTGTCCAATGTAAAAAAGAATTGGCTTCTGCTGTTCAAACGGGCTCGCATACTCAAGCTGTGCGTGGCGAGCGATGATATCCTGCGCGCTCGTGCGAATTTCAAACTGAGGTGGATGCAGATTGTCAACCGTTTTGCGTGGGAGCGAGCGCATTGTTGCATATCCAAACGTAGCCAAAGCTACAAGACCTGCGAAAATACGTGCATTTCGTCCAAACCCCATAACATTCACTATAAGACACTATAAAACCTTTTCTGTCGAGTACGCACTTTTTGGGATAGTAGAACTTCCTCTGCCAAGTCTAACTCTTTGAAAAGCAGCTTTTTAATAATACTTCTTGTTGGGTTTTATAATGGAGAAGCATCCGTTCAAGAAATGGGAAGTGTCTATCAGTGAATACGAAACCCCAACAGGCAAAGAGTGGAAAGTAACTCGTCGGCTGGCTGAAATGTCTGTTGCCGAGACCAAGATGTTCACGTCAAAGGAAGAGGCTATAAGGCAATATGAAGAATGGTTACAATGATGGTAAGAGTGCTTCTTCAACTTTTATTTTCAAAATTTCAACAAGTTGAGGTTGATCATGCTTGAATATATCAGGAATGTCCAACGAGAGGATTCTCTTTTGCAAATACTGTTTTGGAAAACGCTTTGCAAGTTCACCTCGTTGAGAATCTTCCATAACAACGATCACATCCGCCCATTCAAGCTCCGCGTTAGTAACAGGTTGTTCGTTGTACAATCCCGCAGAACGAGTAGTGAATATACCTTGAAATAACTCCTCTGCAGTTTTACTGCGATTCTGATTTTGATTGCAAATAAATAACACATTCATACGATGGAAAAAATGAAGCCAGCATTATAAACCTTACTTTAAAAGGAGTCTTTGCTAAGGTAGCACAAACTTGTAAAAGAGTGCAACTTACTTCTTTTTCTTAACTTTTTTCTTTGCTGGTTTCCTACTTGGTTTTTCAGCAGTGATATTGTGTGTTTTCGCGAACTCGCTTTGTGCGGCAGGAGTTAGTGGCTCGTAGATGAGTCCGCAGTCTCTGCAGATTAGCTGGTCGCGTTCTTGGCTGTGTACTACGTTGCTGCTTGCGCAGTCGGGGCATTCGTTTAGTTGTTTTATGTCCATGGTTTTTTGCTTCGTTGTGTGTTATTTAATTCTTGTGTTTCCACTTTAAAATTACGATTAAAGTTCTTTAAGTTTTTTAAGGAGGTCTTCTTTGCCTTTCCAGTCGAGTGCTTCTTTTAGGACTTCTTGCAATTGTTCGACTGGCACGATTTTGACTTTGCTGAGTTTTGTTTTGTCTACTATTATGTCCTGCATGTTTGTTTTTGGCACTATTATTGTGCTTATGCCTGCTTCGATTGCTGCTTCGACTTTTGCTGACACTCCTCCTACTGGGAGTACTTCGCCGCGAACGCTTAATGATCCGGTCATTGCCGTGTTTTGTTTTACTGGTATTCCTTCTAGCGCGCTTATTATGGCTGTTGCGACTGCTATGCTTGCCGAGTCTCCTTCCACGCCCTCATACGTCTGCAAAAACTGTACGTATATGTCGTAGTTTTGTATGTCTTGGCCGAAGTACTTTTTCACAATTGGAGTTACGTTTTTGACTGCTTCTTTTGCTATTGTTCCTAGTTTTCCTGTTGCAATGATTTCTTTTTCTTTGCCCCATGGTCCGACGGCTGCCTCGATTGGCAGGATGATTCCGCTGTACGTGCCGCCTCCGCCGATGACCGCCAACCCATTGACTCTGCCTACTTGTTGGCCTTTGGTTACGATGATTTCGTATTCGCGTTTTCGCTCGATAAACTTGTCTGCGATTTGTTGTTCTAAAGGTCTTGCTATTTTTTTGGCTTGTGCGAAGTGTTCTTTTGTTACGAATTTTGCGCTTTGTTCTACCGCTATGTCTCCTGCTGCGCGTATTACTCCCCCGAGCTCTCGCAAGCGGAGTGTGAGGTGTTCTTTTCTGTTCGCTAATCTTCTTGCTTCGTCGATCACTGCAAGGACCGCTTCTCTGTCGAAGTGCGGTATTTTGTTGTCGCGTTTGACTTCTTGCGCTACGAATCTTGCTATTTTGTCGCGGTTTTCTGGCGTGTCTGGTATTGTGTCGCGCATGAAGACTTCGTATCCGTATCCTCTGATTCTGCTGCGTAATGCCGGGTGCATGTTTTTGACAGTTTCAAGGTTGCCTGCTGCCACAAGTACGAAATTGCAGGGTGCTTGTTCTGTCCTCACCATGGCTCCTGCTGATCGTTCACTCTGTCCTGTGATACTATACTTGCCTTCCTGTAATGATGTCAGCAGTTCTTGTTGTGTCATTGGATCAAGTGTTGCTATTTCGTCGATGAACAATACTCCCATGTTTGCTTTGTGGATTAGTCCTGCTACGACTCTTTCGTGTGCTGGCGTGCCGAGGCCGCCGGACTGTAGCGGATCGTGAAGTACATCGCCCAATAGCGCTCCTGCGTGTGCTCCTGTTGCGTCCCAGAAGGGCGCTTGTTTTTTGCCATAATTGTCAACGATGACTTTTGGCGTTTCGATTTTTTGTCCGAATGGTTTGCGCATCATGCTCATGAATAGCACGTATGCTGCTAGGAATATCATGCCTCCTAGGAAGAATGCTGCGAACATTATGTCGCTGTTGTAGTATTTTCTTGCCCACCAGGGCATCACCATGCTTAGTATTAACAGTCCGATTAGTATGATGTTTTGTATCCTGAAAAAGCCGATGTTTTGAAGTCTTGCTTTTGCCACCAAATCTCTGCCTTTGCCTGCGTGTACTGTTCTGATTAGGGGCTGGTTTTCGTCGTGCGGGTTTGCGAATGCCATTATGTCGACTAGTTTTTCTTTTGGCAATAGTTCTGCCAGAGCCAGTCCCAACATAGATTTTCCAGTTCCCGGCTCACCAATTAGTAGGACGTGCCTTCTTTGATTGGCGGCCTTTTTTATTACCTCTACTGCTTCATCTTGTCCAACTACCTGGCCTACTATCTGCTCAGGTATTTTGAGTTCTGCTGTTGTTTTGAAGTCGAGTTCCTTGGCCATATTATTCAAGCTAAAAGCTAACAGCTAATAGCCTTTTTTTCCGTCGACAGACCGCTTTATAAAGCTTGTGGAGCTTAATTCCAAGCTTCACAATATAGTCCCTTCAAAGTAGTAAAAAAGGAAAGGTTTATATAGTGTGAAAAGATAGGGTGGTCAAGAGTGAGGTGTTTTAGTATGACAATTAAACCAGATTTGCAAGAAAGACTTGAAGCAGAAGGATGGAGATTGCTAGTGAACGAAAGTCCGTCAATGGAATTTGTTGTAGGAGTTAGGAATAGGTATTGGGTTGGACGTCCTAGCCCATTATCGGATGAAGAGCTCGGTGCCAAATATTTGCATCGTGGCTTCCCTGAGGTCCGTATTGAAGACGCATACGATGTCAATGGAAAGCCTGTTATAAATCTGAGAGCGGTTTATGTGAGAGGAGAACGAGTGCCGCCGGTTAGAGTGGCCGATGAAAAAGTGCCGGACGCCTTAATTTTGGATACTTTGATGTTGGGATGCTTTGATGGCAAGTACGCCGCACCCGGCAATTTAGAAGGCCGGCGGCAATAGGAAAAAGGTTGAGAAGATGTGGAATTAACATGGTGCAAGCACTCGAAAAAGTCATGGAGGAAATCGTTGTTCCAGACGTTCACAATAATTGGGAGATGTACCGTCGTCTTGCCAGAATTATCGACAAAAAGACAACCAGAGTGTTCTTGGTTGGCGATTTGCGTAACAGGATTAACTATGAAGGTCTTGATGCACTAGTTGGCGATGCTGAAAAGCAAAAGGCTGCAAAGTTGTTAGGCGGATTTAGACCGGCAGAGCAGAAGTATGCGTCTTTGTTGAAGCGTTACGGCATTGAGGGTTTGCAGGAGGCTTTTACAAGGGGCGAGCTTTCTGCTGTTGATTTGAAGGTTATTGAGGACTATCATACTGCTGCTGCCAAGTTGAACGAGTTTGACGACGAGGTTTTTGAGAAGGAGTCTGATGTTGATTACAAGGAGCATCAGAAGTATTTAGCAGAGATCAAAAAACAGTTCCCTAACATTCCGTTGTTTGGCGTTCCCGGCAACCACGATACGTCGTTCCTCCCAAAACTAGTGCCTGCAGTAAGCTGGCTGACGCACAACCAGGAACTACAGCATAATGGTATTGTTGGTGCATTGGTTTGTCGTGAAAAATATCAGGAGATCAATGAACATTTTAACGGTCCTGATTTGAAATACGCGCCTCTCAGTCCTGAGGGTGATGATGATTATGATGAGTTGACGAATAGCAGGTTGTATCAAGAATGGTCTGGCGTGCCTGTTGATTTGATGGTTTCTCACTCAACAGGTAATTTTGGTAAGTCGCGTCGTCATCCAACAGGTTTGGGTATTACAAAGCTTGGTGAGGAAAACGGGTTCATAAACTATTGTGGCCATGAGCACGATACTTTGATTTATCGTGATCCAAAGTCTAAGGTTTTGGTAATAAGGCCGGGAAGAAAATACATCGCAAAGGTGTTCAGGGTTGGCAAGGAAGTTGAAAGAATCCTGTTGTACCGTGTTCCAAAGGAAGCAAAAAAACAGAGACTTTATCTGAATTAATTTTCAGGCTCAGCAAGCAATACCCCTTCTTTTCCTTTTGGTGAGATGTCGTGTATAGGCTTTAGTTTTGGCTCTGCTTTTTTCTTCGGCACTGCTTCTTTCTCTTTTTCTTCTCTTAGCAAGTAAACAACAACTCCTATTAGCGCTCCTCCAACAATCAAGGGCAGTAATATTGAGCTGATAAATTGTTCATTTGTGATAACTCCTGCCTGCACCAGTCCTGCGAGTGTTCCTATTATGAATAATGCTGCGAGTAGTCCCAAGTAATATTTTGTTCCAGTTGAAGCTCCTACTAGCCCAAGTAGTAGTGACATCATTAGGGCAACAACAAGCACGATCACCAAATAGCCAGTTAGTGTTTGTATTATGTTGAGGACGTTTGTTGCAAGGACTGCTAGAAAGCCAAATACAAATCCCAGCATGGCGTCTGTGTTTTTCTTGCCGCCTAGCGCTTTGGTTCTTTGCAGTATGCCGTAAGTTATTGAAAAAACCAGTAGAAATGGCAGGATAACGTCCAACAATCCAAGGTCCACAAGTAGCTTTGTCACCTCTTGGTATGTTGCCATGACGTCATGACTGTTATTGTTGGTTAAAAACTTACCGCCTATTCAAACGGTCTGCACGTGTCATAAAAGTCGCATTGTCCTGTGCTGAACTTGCAGAGTCCGCTTGGTTGTTTTTGGTAGTGGTTTATGTCTTCGCTTTTTGTGTGTTCGTGTACGTGTGCGATTTCTTTTTTCGCGAGTTCTAGTAACTTTTCGTCAACGTCCATGATGCTTTCTTTTCCTTTGAGGAAGTATATGCCGACTTGTTTTGGCAGTTGTCCGTGTTTGTCGTAATAAAGTAGGGAATAGATTGCGAGTTGCAGTATGTGGTCGTTTAAATCTTGTGAGCTGCTGGTTTTGTAGTCCATTATGCGTACGCTGCCATCTTCTGCTGTTTCTATTGCGTCAATTATGCCTTTTGCATGGTAGTTTTCTGAAACAAACAGTAACTCGCGCATTGGTGTGAGTTTTTTGAATCGTTCTGCAAAGCTGCCTTGTTTTCTTGAGATTTTTGATAGGAAGAGCTCAACCCAGTTGAACAGCATTATCAATGTGTCCTCGAAATAGTGGATGAGTTGGTCTTTTGTTAACCCTAGCTTGTCGAGTTCTTGTTTTGCATTCTGCCATTCTTTCAACAGTAAATGCTGCACTATTAATTTTAGGTGTGCTTCAGCGTTTTCTAGGGTTATCACGCTTGTGTCGATGTCGAAGAAGTGTTCAAGCACTGAGTGCGTGATGTTTCCTCGCACAGTGTGGATGTTGGCAGTTGTTGCCAGCTTTATGATGTATTGATAGTAGTATTTTCGCGGGCATTGCTTGTAGGTTTTTATAGAGCTAGGACTTTGCACCCTTTTTTCGTTCATTTTTCAACCTTTTTTAGTTTAACGAAAAAAGACCAGCCGGACTTCGTTCGGCGTGTCTTTTTTCCATCATGATTGAAAACAGCAGGTGGTTTTTATGGCTTTTGAATTCCAGTCCGTCAAAAACCACTGGTGATCGCTCGCTACGCTCGCTCAACACCAGTGGCATGAGTGACCAGTGGTTTTTGAGCGTGCTCGGAACTCCGCGAGTCAACACGCGATATGCAACGCTTCGCTAACCACTCGTGAACACACGAGTGGAGTTCCGACACGTAAACTTTCCAACTTTTGCATCGATGGGTATTTATTTAGGAGTTTGTAGTGTGTAGTAGGTAGTTGTTCTACACACTACTTACTAATTACAAACTAAACCGGGGTATTCCATGCGTCGTGAAACAGTTCTTTGGTCGTCATTGGCAATGTCGTGTGTTGGACTAGTTTTGCTTTTCTTGACTTCTCCAGAGGTTTCTCCTCAGCAGTTGGAATGGCAGGGGGAGGTTTTGTCTGTTCGAGAACACGGTGGTGTTTCTTTTGTGTCTTTTGTTCCTGGGAACGTGACTGTTGTGTCTTTTGAGGAGCTTGACTGGTCTGAAGGTTATCATGTGCTCATAGGCCGTTTGCAGCAGTACAAGGGAAAGGTAGAGTTTGTGGTTGAAGACGTGCGTTAGTACAAACAGCCAATAGCCTACATCCTACTAGCCTAGGAATCCTGGTTGCAGTATGATGTACTGGACTACTAGATAAACTAATGAAGCAACTAGTCCTAGTACTAGCAGGGTTGTTACAATTGTTTTGACTCTATTCACGGCTCGTATGTAATCGTCATATGCTGTTTTGACTCTGAATAGGCGGATTGGGTATTTCATGCCTTTGAGGTGTTTCATTCCTAAGTGCATGTAGGCGACTTCTCGTTTGTTCATGGCTCCGAATACTGCTTCGCTGAACACAACGTGGCCGGGTGTAGCGATATCTTCAATGCGCGATGCTGTGTTTACCGCCTCTCCGTAAACGTCGTCCTTTCTGACGATTACTTCTCCTGTGTGTATTGCTACTCTTATTCTGATTGGGCGTTTGGATGTTTTGTTGTGTTCGCGGAATGCCTTCTGGAGGGCTACTCCGCATAGGACTGCTTGTGTTGGACTTTTGAAGGTTATCAGAAACGCATCTCCTATTTTCTTTATTACTGTTCCTTCGTACGTTTGAAAGAGTGGCAGGCTTATTTGGTCGAAGATGTCGTGTAGTTGGCTGAATTCTTCCCTGCTCAGTTGTGCAGTAGTTCTTGTGTAGCCGACAATGTCTGTGAACACCACTGTTAACACTTCTGAATGGTCTTTTGCCATTGTTGGCGTGCACAAGTGCCTGTTTATAAAGGTTTAGAGGGTTTCTGGTTTTTTCAGCAGTGGGTATATTAATGGTTGGGAAACATGGCTTTGCATGTTCGCAGTGCTTTTAGGATTGTTGGTTGGACTTTTTGCTGGGCTGATTCCTGGTTTGCATGTTAACGTGATCGCGTTGGCAGTGCTTTCTTTGTCTTTGGATCCTTGGACAGCAGCGGTTTTTATTGTCACAGTGGCTGTTGCTCGTTCAGTGTGTGATGCTGTTCCAACGGTTTTTCTTGGAGCTAGCGATGATGTGTTGGGAGTTCTTCCTGGCCAGCGTTTGTTGCGTGAAGGCAGGGGTTTGGATGGTGTTAAGTGGAGTGTTGTTGGCGCTGTTTTAGGTTTGTGTGCTAGCGTTATCCTGATTCCAGCTTTGTTGTGGCTTGTTCCTTTGTTGTTTTCCATCGTTAGGCCTTACGTGTTCTGGTTGTTGGTTGCCATAATAATTTTCCTTGTTGCAAGGGAGGACTGTTGGTGGTGGGCATTGCTTGTTTTCCTGATTTCAGGCATTCTCGGCATGGTTGTTCTTGATTCTGTGCGTGAGCCGTTGTTTCCTTTGCTTTCTGGTTTGTTTGGCGCAAGTGGTTTAGTGCTATCTTTGGCCAAAAAGGTTGAGCTGCCTGTTCAGCGTTCTGCAAGTTCTCGCTTGAAGGTTTCAAGATTGTGTTCTGTCGTAGGCTCTGCTTTGCTTGCAGGTGTTTTGGTGTTGTTGTTTCCAGGTCTTGGCCCTAGTCAAGGTGCGGCATTAGCACAAGTTAAGCGGTTGCGGCCTTTTTCTTATCTTGTGTTGACAGGCGCATTGGGAACTGTTGACGTGGTGCTCTCTTTGATTGTTTTTTTCGTGTTGGATCGCGCGCGCAATGGTGCTGTTGTTGCTGTCCAGCAATTGGTTGGCGCGCTGTCAACTTCTGCATTGTTGTACTTGATAGGCGCGTGTTTGTTTGCTGGTGGCTTTGCAGCTGTTTTCGCAATTTTCATCTCAGGAGTTTTCGCTCGTTTTGTTACCTTTATTTCGTATCAATGGATTTCCGCAGCAGTTTTGTGTTCTCTTGTTTTGATGGCGTTTTTCTTGTCAGGCACGCGCGGTGTCTTCGTGCTTTTTATCGCATCTTTACTAGGACTGGTCGCTCCAGCTGCAGGCGTGTCAAGAAGTCACGCAATGGGGTGCTTGCTGCTGCCAACACTAGCCATGCTCTGGTGATGGAATATGTTGCTTTGCGGCGCTGGACAGAACTTGGTAAGTTGTTTCAATTTATATCGGAAGGTTTATAAATAAGTTCTACTTAGTTCTCATTAGGTGATCTTATGACGCAGGCATTGATTTCGTTAAGCGATGATTCGAATAGAGTTCTCAATATGGTGAAGGCAAAGTTTAACCTTAAGGACAAGTCGCAAGCAGTAGAGGCAGTTATTGAACATTATCTGGAATGCGAAGGAGAGCCTAATCTTCGTGAAGAATTTATTGAGCGCATCAAAAAAGCGGAGAAGGGTAAATTTGTTCGTGTTGATAACTTCGCAAAACACTATGGTGTTTAATGACTTATTTTTTGGAAATCGCTGAAGATCTCAACAAGCAATTTGCGAAATTGGCCAAACGCGATAAGGTCCTATTCGCTGCACTCCGCAAGAAAGTTCAAGAAGTTCGCGAGACCCCGAACCATTACAAACCATTACGGGCACCAATGCAAAACAAGCGCAGGGTTCATATTGGTGGTTCATTTGTTCTTATTTTTTCAGTTGATGAAGAAAGACAAACAGTTCGACTGCTTGAATTTGAACATCACGACAGAGCATACAAATAACCCGAGTTCCTTCGAGCAGAGGAAGCAGGATTGCTAAGTTTTCGCAAGTTTCTATCTGCAAGACCCTGTTGAAAGAGCATATCTCACGAGCCCACCAATACCTTTATAAACCCCTTCTTTACTTTCGAGAGGTATGAATGGCATTATCTCACATTTCAGGGGAAGTTTCCGTAGGAAAAAGGGCAACCATTTGATAGTTGTTGTTCCAGGAATCGACAAGATGGAAAAGGCAAAGCCGTTTATTGGCAAGTCTGCTGTTTGGACTGCTCCTGGTAAGCAAAAAACCCAGATAAAGGGCAAGGTTTCTAGCACTCACGGCAACAAGGGTGCTTTGAGAGTAATCTTTGAAAGGGGCCTTCCTGGCCAGAGTCTTGGCGAAGAAGTCAAGATTGAGTAGCTAGACTTACTTGTCGTCTGTTTCTGTTTGGTAAGAAGCAATTTTGGGGCAATATGAGTTGTGCCTCATGCCTGTTTAAGTGGTGTATTTTCCACTTTTTTAATCCAGTTTGTGAATAGCTCTTTGATTTCTTTTAGTTCACGTGTTTCTTTGAATGTGTGAGGTGCATTCTTAATGAGGTGGAGTTCTTTTTGTCCGGGCAGTTTGTTGAATAATAACTTATGATCTTCTAGAGGAGTTCCATTGTCTTTTTCTCCTACGATGAGAAGAACAGGCATTTTCAGCCTTTTTGCGCCAGGAAGTACGTCATATTTCTTGACACCTGTAACGTATTGATGCCATTTTAGCTTTTTCATTAGTCCCGGTTTTGAAGTGCTTGGACTTATTTTCCACCCTGTTCTATTCCATTCTTCAATCCGCTCTTTTGGTTCTCTAGCAAGGCTAAGCTCTCCGGAGATAGCAGTTGAAATCGGTGCCAATCCTTTGACTTTTTTGGGATGTTTTTCCGCATACAAGAGTATGCAAATGCCTCCCAAGCTATGGCCTGCTAGATAGAATGGTTCCTGGTACCACTTTTGATTTTTGGCCCAGTTTAATACGTCTTCCAAATCCTCGTAGTAATTGGTTATGTTGGCGTTTTCATAATTTCCTTCACTCTCACCCAACGTGTTTCTCACATCAAAGCGTACAACAGTAAAACTGTTCTCAGTGAACGAGTCTGCAAAAGTTTTAATGTGCGATTGTTCTTTAAAACCACCCATTCCATGCATGATGAACGCCAAACCCTTCTGGTTTTCTGATTGCTCAAGAAGCACAGCTATTTTTTGGCCTTTACTATTAGTGATATAATTCTTTTCCAGCATGAGAAAAACCACAAGATGAAAACTATTTAAAACTTAGTTTTAAAACCGTTCGAAAAGGGAGACTATTTGAAGTATGTTGTCTCTTCTTTCAGTTTTTTCTTAAGGAAAGGACTGAGAAATGATTCAAGATCTTTTTTGGAATGGGGAGGCAAGTAGCGGAAACCACGAACAAATTGAATACAGTTTTTTGAGCAGCAAGTGCAGTGAAAGCTCGAATTTGGAGTTACCTGTATTAAATCGTACTCTGAAGTGTTGTAATTGTAGGTAAGCTCTTCGCCCTGAAGAATGCATTTTTTGGCGACAAGGTTTAAATTTTCAAAATCAATGAAACAGTTAGGATCACAAGAATGATTCAGATAATCATCAAAGGTAATGGTCGATTCTAAGAAGAGCTCTTCTTCCATTTGTAAAGACTCGCCATTTGTTTCATTGTCTCCGCCCAATTTCCCCTCAAAGTGAAAAATAATCTCGTTTGGCTGAAAT
>JACQMY010000020.1 GCA_016203305.1 Candidatus Woesearchaeota archaeon | reverse complement strand
ATCGATATTAGTTAACATTTTGGCCCAAGCGGACCACATGGTCTCTTTTACGAATGAACCGTATACTAGTTTGGGCGCGACGTATATACTGGAGAAGGTTAATCAATTACGGTACTATACAGTTCCTCAAAGATTTCAATAGGTAGTTAAAGTTGTGCTGCACTCTATAATTATCTCAAGCGGTGTTTATAATACATCCAGACGCAGAAGAAGAACACAAATATTGCCAGGAAGAGCCACGTGCTTTTGGGAGCGTTGTGCGTTGCAGCCCATAGCAAGCTTAACGAGGCCGTGCCGCTCCAGAGTGTTTTGACTGTGAGCATTGCTGAATACGCATCCTTGCTGGCATTTCTATGCACGAGGCTGGCTCCACCGATGCCTACGAGGGCTGCTCCGACGAGCCGGGCGGTTACAGGTTCTACAGTAGTAAAGCCAAAACGTACTAGCGTCCATTCAGGAGCGAACAACAATGGCAATGCAAACAAGAGGTCTGCCCAGAAATGGACAACAAACCATGTTCGCAGAGATTGCGGAACTTTCTTCATGGTGTGCAGTACACTCGATAGCTTTTTAAATTCTCCGACGGCAGCAAGTTTATGGGGGATTGGATTAGGCTTGAGCAGGTTTTGGAGCGCATTCCTTCTGGCAAGCTTGCTTTTGATGATGGGTCTTTGGCAGCTGGCGGAATGGTTCACATTGCGTACAATCGTCGCTGCGTTGGCGTTGGTGTTTTTCGTGTTGCATTGAAGATTCCTTTGGAAGGAGCTGTTGAGACTGGAGAGGTTGTTCGTGGGGAGATTACTCTAAATTATTTGCAGGAACTCGCAAGCCAAGGTGTTGTTCAACAGAATAATGGTCGTGTTTATTTTACTGATCAGGCTCGTCAATCTTTGTATTTCTTGGAGTTGTACAAGTCGCTCAGTCATAGAAAGAAGTAGTTCGTTGGTGCCGTTGCATACAAAGGTTTATAGCACAGTAGCCTATCCGGTTTTTCATGCAGGCAGAAATGATAACTAAAGAGGAGTTGAAAAAGAGGCTGAAGGAAGTGATTTTGATTGATGTTCGCGAGGCTGAAGAGCCTGGCCAGATTGAGGGCGCGCAACGGGTTCCGCTTGGGAAACTAATCCGTGACCTGCCAAAACTTGCTCTGCCCGTGAGCAAAGAGATCGTGTGTTATTGTCAGGGCGGCACAAGAGGTCAGATTGCTGCAGATTTTCTCGTCAAAAAGGGGCTTAAAGCTAAAAACCTTGCTGGCGGTTATAGGGAGTATACTGCTTAAAAGAAGTCAACAAAAAACCAGACATGGACGAACCCATGATTCTGCGAACCGGCTCAAAACTCAGAGACGTCTGCAACCACATCCACCGAGACTTTGTCACAAAATTCAGATACGCCCAAATCCGGGGACCATCCGCTAAATTCGACGGACAAATGCTACGAGACTTAGACAGACCAATCGCGGACAAAGATGTGGTGGAAGTACATACGCGTTAAGACTTTACTTCTCCCTGCCCTGTGTTCCTCGGAGCACCACAACCTAAAACACCAAAATCACGATACAAATCATACGGCCTCTCAACACGATACAACTTCTTCTCGCCCATCGTCTGCGGAGTGTCCGTAAACACTTTCACGTCGTTCCACCCGTTCGGAAGCGCATAGTACGGACGATCACGAGGAATACTCGAAATATGAATGACATTAACTGTCTCGCGAACCTCCCTTGCTAAAGCAACACGGTGCATCCCATCATTCACGATATGCACGGCAACCACCGTCGGACGCTGACGATAATCAATATTTCCACTTGGATTCAAATGAACAATCTCCTCATGCATGACTTCAACAACAGGAGGAATCAAACGCCACACTTCACCTGCGCCATTCACAAGCTCAAGACCTCCCTGCAGGTGCAACGAATCATAACCTGCTGCCTGCAATTCAGCACGCAACCTGCGCTGAAACTCCAGATTCCTTTCAATCAGATAGAACGAGGACGCACACAACTCTTCAGGACAAACCTCACGCAACTGAATCCGCGCGTTCTGATAAGGAAACACTTGATTCCCTTGCGAGTCGCGAGCCTTCAACGGCACACCACGAACCATACACTCAAGCTCAGACCACGGAATCTCACGAACAATCTGCATGCCTTAAACAGGGAAAGCAACCTGTTTAAATAAGCCCCGAAGAACCTCGTCCAACACCTTTGCAACAATTCCTACTTGAAGAAAAATCATCTACACATAGAAAAACCACTAATGCTCACTAGCCAACTGTCCAAAATGAGTCAACCGAATCGACACTTTCTTCCCCTGCACCATCGTCTTGACAATACCTTGCGCTTCCAACTTCTTGCACAAGTAATGAAACTCACTCCGCAAACGATTCTCCTGATTCCCCGAAACACCACGCACAAACTCTGAGACCGTCAACGAGCCAGACTGCTTCACACGCTTGATAAACGCAAGCTCCTTTGGAGAGAAAGAAAAAAACACAGGAATCGTCGGCACCTGAAGCACACCCGTAAAACCACAATGGTAATCATGACCCTTCTCAATCAACTCCATAATCTTCGGATTATGATTCTCCGCGACCGAATATTCCAACGGAATACCCCGCACGCACGCCACAAACATCAACGTTGCGGCTACCAGCCTCGACCCGGTAGACATATTTATCACAAACTCGCTTCCTGCATTCTTTCGCAAGTACGCATTCACCTGCGCGACAACATCATTAAAATCAATATAGTTCGCCTCCAACACGTCCACCTCTGTAAACTTCGAAAGCTCCCTCACCAGCTCCCGAGTCACGCTCTGCGTGATCGTGTCAGACCGCGAATACGTATGCGACTTCTTGGGATACGCAGAAACCAAACAGACACGATCAGCACCACTCTTGAACACAGTCTTCAGGACAAGTTCTCTATCCCAACCAGTCGGAATAACGTAAATCTTCATACTCCTTACAAAACTGATCATCTATAAATAAGTTTCAGCATAGTTTCGTCTAGAACAAGTGACAAATTAACAAGTCAAGCATAGAGAATCAACTACAACAAACGATATAAATCACGATCCTCCGAACGCTTTCCATGGGAAAAGTCATGAAAAATTTCACAGACGAAGAAGAAGCACTCATCCGCGCGTTCGTCTTCACAAACCCAAACGGAGACTTCGGACTCGTCTACCCACAACCACTCGTTGCAGGAGAAGAACTCTCTCCACTCATGTCTGCTGTCTCCCGAACCCACGTGTCCATGCAAGACAGAACACTCACATTCCTTGATCGCGAAAAAACAGAACAAACACGCGCGTACCTCCCTGCGATGCGCCAAACCATCGATATCTTCAGACTGCCTGATGGACAATTAAACACGTCCCGAAAAACCACAACCTTCAACAGAGAATGGGTCATCGTTCATGGACACTCCTCAATCAAAGAAGGAACAGTGGTGTTCGGCCATGCCGAAGACACATCCGACATCAGCATCAAACTCATCACCGGACACCCACTCAACCACCCACAAGTCAAATCAACACGATACATCTCCTACAAAAAAGTACTTGACCGCGCACTCACTGACCCAGACATTCTCGCCCTGCCTGATTCAGGACAATACGTTGAATTTATAGACCACCTTAACCGCAGATACCTAGAAGTAACCGACACACTCGCGGACAGAGTCGCGACAACAGAAGAAACACGCAAAATTCTCGCATACTTGAGAAGACCTGAGAATGTAGAAGCAGAAGTGCAAAAGAAAATCGCCAACAAGAAAAGAATCGAAGAAGACTACGAACCAACACCAGCAGACGTTGATAGATTCCGAGCAGAAATACTCGAATCACTCGATGAATCAGCCGCGCGCAAAGACGTTGGCAAGTTCGTTCTGGACTACAGCAGAGTATTCCTCACCGCAGCAAACAGAACATCCGGAGTTTTTTCAGTCGACGCCAGAACACTCGAAGAAATCATCACAACAATGATTTCCAGCCCGCGCAAAGAAGACCAAAAACGAGGATACGAACTCTTTAACGAAGCCAAAAAAATCGCGCCAGTCCTCCTTGGCGAAAGAAGTCACATCAAAATCGACGAATGGCGCGTGAGAAACGAACAAGAACTCCGCGCTTACGTCCAAGAACAATTCGGAAACCTCACGCCACGAAATCGCGCTACCGGAATGGCAAACCTCTTGCACCCCAGAAATATCGAAATGTACACCGACCGGTTCAACGCTGCACTTGTTGTTTTCCAATACTCAGACCTTGCACTCCAAGACATCATGGAACAACTCACGGACGGGGATGTCAAAAAAGTCCTTGCAAAAGCACACCAATACCGCGGACTACACGACGTCATCCACCCTGCGATCAGCCACGGAGGCTTAATGCTCGAAGCAGTCATGGGATACCACGCCTACAGAGACATCTTCAGACAACGACGAGGATCACGCACCACACAATTATTAACAACAAGACTTGGGTTTGAAGTGCCCGAGATCTTCAAAATATTCGGCCTCAAAGACGAATACTTACGAGACATGCAACAAGCAGCACAACTATTCGAACAAGCACGAGCAGTCAGCCCACATGCAGCAGAAAAACTCGTTCCTTTCGGAGCGTTATGCCGCGCATTACACAGCTGGCAGGTAAATCAACTTGGATACGTCGGACAATTACGAGGAGACATCGAAAAAGGAAACCGAAGCTACGTTCTCATGGTCCGCGAACTCCTTGACAAAGCAACAGAACTCATGCCAGAAACAGCCAGATACTTCCGAGTTGATAGACGAGAATTCCCTCCTGACTTGTGGAAAAGAGGATATGGATGGTACGATGCAGAAGTTCGAAGAAAACAATAAATGTCGACAAGACACAGTAGTAGGGATGTTGACAACACAGAATACATTACCTTCTGGGTTTGTTACATAGTTGGCAAGTATTGCTAGTTCTTCTGGTGTGAATTCTTCGCTCATCTTCCACCTCGCTGTTTTTCGGCTTGCCTTTGTTTATTTATCGATTTCTGTGGCGTACTGGTTATTTTTGATTGTGTATGAGGCGATATAAGCTATTGTAGTCAATCATTCCTACAACCACCGCCTGCATTCTTCGCCCTTCATCCTACTACCTACAACCCAATGCCCAACGCCTATGTCCTAATGCCTGACGCCTAATACCTGCAACCTGTATTCCCCCGTGCCTTGGCAATAATGCTTATAAAGCAGCCGTGTTTAGATAGCATATGCAAAAAGAGGTTGTGCTTGGGTCTATAGCTAAGCGGCTGCGCTATCATGTTTTGAACATGACTACTAAGGCGGGTAGTGGTCATCCTAGTACGTGTATGAGCATGGCTGAGCTTATGTCTTGCTTGTTTTTTGATGAGATGCGTTTTAATGTGAAGGACCCGAATGACTTGTCGAATGATGAATTCGTTCTTAGCAAGGGTCATGCTTCTCCTATTTTGTGGGCGACTTTTGCCGAGGCAGGTGTCATTCCTATTAAGCAGTTGGATGCTTATCGTAAGTTTGGTTCTGTGTTGGAGGGTCATCCTACTCCCAGGATGCCGTGGATTAAAGCTGCTACTGGTAGTCTTGGTCAGGGTTTGAGTGTTGGTCTTGGTCTTGCTCTTGCTGCTCGTTTGCAAAAGTCTTCTTCGCGCGTGTTTGTGATGATGGGTGATGGTGAGTGTGCTGAGGGTAATGTTTGGGAGGCTGCTGCTTTGGCGAGCAAGTGGGAGCTTTCTAATGTTGTAGCCATTTTGGATGCTAATCGTCTTGGCCAGTCTGGTGAGAGCTTGCATGGTTGGGATGTTGTTGCTTGGAAGCGTAAGTTTGAGGCGTTTGGCTGGTCTGCTACTATCATAGACGGGCATGATGTTCACCAGATTCTTGATGCTTTTTCATGGGCTCGCTCGCAGCGCTTGCCTTCTGTCATTATTGCGAAAACAATGAAAGGCAGGGGTTTTTCTTTTATTGAGAACAAGGAGGGCTGGCATGGTAAGACGTTGAAGCCTGATGAGTTGGTTAAGGCTTTGGCAGAGCTTGGTCCTTTGCCTAAGGTGGATGCGAAGAAGCTTGTGAAGAAACCTGCAGAATCCTCGTCCTTCAACCTACGTCCTACCTCCTTCAACCCTTCGTCCTTCACCCTTCCTCCTTCAACCTATGAGCTTGGCGATTTGGTTGCCACCAGGGAAGCTTATGGTGTTGCTTTGCAAAAGCTTGGCGGGGATTCTCGGATTGTTGCTTTGGATGCTGATGTGAAGAATTCTACTTTTTCTGAGAAGTTTAAGGCGAGGTATGCTGAGCGTTTTGTTGATTGTTTTATTGCCGAGCAGAACATGGCTGCTGTTGCTGTTGGTCTTGCTGGCAGAGGTTTTGTTCCGTTTGTTAGTACTTTTGCTGCTTTTTTGAGCAGGGCGCATGATCAGGTGAGAATGGCTGGTGTTTCTCAGGCTAATGTTAAGTTTTGTGGCTCGCATGTCGGCATTTCTATTGGTGAGGATGGTCCTTCTCAGATGGGTTTGGAGGATCTTGGTTTGTTTAGGGCTGTTCCGAATAGTGTTGTGCTATATCCAAGTGATGCTGTTTCTGCAGAAAAATGCGCTGCGTTGCTTGCGCACACTAAAGGTGTGGGTTACTTGCGTACGTCAAGGCCAAAAACTCCAGTTATCTACAATAACAAGGAGTCTTTCAAGGTTGGTGGCTGTAAAGTGTTGAGAAGAGGCAAAAAGGTTGTTATTGCCGCGGGTGTTGCGTTGCATGAGGCGTTGAAGGCTGCTGACGTTTTAGGCAAGAATTCTGTTACTGTTATTGATGCTTATTCTGTGAAGCCTTTGGATGCTAGGACTATTCTTAAGGAATCAAGGGGTAAGAAAGTTGTCGTTGTGGAGGACCATTATGCTGAGGGTGGTTTGGGCGAGGCTGTTGCTGCCTTGGGGGTTCCGATAGTTCATTTGTGCGTGCGTGGCGTTCCTCGTTCTGGCAAGCCCGAGGTTTTGCTGGCTAAGCATGGTATTGATGCTAACTCTATTGTGAGGGCTGTGCGGCATGCATGATTTTTTGGAGCGTTTGGAACATTTTGTTGACCGTGCTATTCCGTATTTGTTGGTTTTGTTGACCTTGCTCATTATTGCCGAGTTCACTTCTCTTGTCGAAAAATATCACACCTTGTTTTCAGTGGTGGACTATACCATTCTGGCATTTTTCGTTGCTGATCTTGTTTTCAAGTGGAGGCATACGCGAAAGATCATTCCGTTTGTCAAGTTGTACTGGATTGACATTCTTGCAGTGTTTCCGTTCTACTTGGTGTTTAGGTTGTATTTTGTTGCTTTGGAGTTTGCAGCTGCTGGCGAGATTGGTCAGAAGCTCTTGCACGAGACTGCTTTGTTGAGGGAGGCAAAGTTGATTAGAGAGACTGAATTGTTGCGCGAGGCGCGGTTTTTCAGGGAGATAGAGGCTGGTGCGAGGTTTGGGCGCCTTCAGAGGATCTTAAGGAGTGTTCCCAGATTTTTGAGGTTGTTGCGTGCGCGTTTGTACATGGTGCACGGACATATGCATAAGGTGTCACGAGATTATGAGCGCCATCACAGGAAACGTTAGCGTTTCCAGACCACTTGTTTGCCTCTGTGGATTCGTGTTAGTCTACTGATGGGGATGAACACCTCGTGTCCTTTCTCCTCGAAGATAAGGAAGTCATGTTCTATTTTCTTGATCTTGTGGGGGAGGAGTTTGTGTTCATGATTGCCGATTTCGTCGTGGTAGTAGATCTCATGGTGTTGTCCGTGCTTGTGCAGGTTGATGACATCGTGGACAATCTTGGTGATTTTGCTGATTTTCTGTCCGAGCGGGTCGAACTCGCGGTACATGTATCCCGTCATTGTCAGTATGAATAGTCCTACGAACAGCACGAAGAAGTCGTTTGATAGCAATGGTATCCTGTATGATGTGTCCCAGATTCCTCTCCAGAATAAAATGATTCCTGTGGCGTACAGCAACGAGTAGAGGAATTGTCTGTCTTCTTCTCTTAGCTGGTAGAATTTCATGTTATTGGCACTCCTCCCAAGTTGTGTAATGCTTTGACTGCGTATTCTAGTTTGTGTTTGCCTCGTGCGTAAATTGTGAGTATTGGCTCTCCTTGTTTTACGTTGTCAAGGCAGTGTTTATGTAGAAGTATTCCTGCATCCGGGTCTATTGGCGCGCCTGCCAGTCTTGCTGTTTTTGCGATGAGTTCGTTTGGTATGTTTTTTACCTTTCCTGTTTTGTTTGCTTTTAGGGTGTACGTGTATTTCGCTGGCTGGAGGCTGCTTGGTATTTTGCCTCCTTGTGCTTCTACTATTCTTGTCATTGCTCCGTATGCTGCTCCGGTTGTTAGTAGCCTTTTTGCTGTTGCTTGTCCTTGGCCTTTCCGTGCTTTGCCGCTGTACTCAAGCAATACTCCTGCCATCCAGATGCTTTTCTTGACTAGGTCTTGTGGTGCGCACTCGTTGCATTTCAAACTCCATATGACGTCTCGTGCTTCGAGTATTGGTCCTATGCCATTGCCGATTGGTTGCGATCCGTCTGTAATTGTGGTCTTGACTTTTATGCCCAGAAGGTTGCCGAGTTCTGAGAAGTGTTTGCTTAGGTGTTTGGCTTGTTTTTTGTCTTTTACTTTTGTTCCTGGCCCGATTGGTATTTCCATTAATAGGTGGGTTGTTCCTACGCTTGCTTTTTTTGCCATGATGCTTGCAAGCATTTGTCCTTCTGCGTCTATGCTTAGTGGGTGTTCTATTCTTATGATTCTGTCGTCTGCTGGTGCGAGGTTGACGCTCCCTCCCCAGATGATGAATCCTCCGACTTCTTGGATGACTTTTTTGAGCTTGTTTATTGGCAGGCTTACTGGGCAGAGGACTTCCATTGTGTCTGCTGTTCCTGCTGGGGAGGTTATTGCTCTGCTGCTGGTTTTTGGAACTATGCAGCCTGCTGCTACAAGGATTGGCACGATTAGCATTGTTGTTCTGTTGCCTGGGACTCCTCCGATGCTGTGCACGTCGATTACTGGGTATTTGTTGAAGTGGAGTGTTTGTCCTGTGCTCGCCATTGCTTTTGTTAGGGCTGCTATTTCTTGCATGTTCATTCCGCGAGTATAGCTTGCCGTGACAAAGCTTGTTAGTTCTATGTCTGTTAGTTTGTTGTCTACTGTGTCTTGTACTATTGTTGCTAGTTCTTTTGGCTGCAGGTGTTTTCCGTCGAGTTTTTTCTTGATGTACTTTAGGCTTTCTGGTTTTTCTGCGGGTGTAATCGTTACCGAGTCTCCTTGTTTGACTCTTAGTGCGTCAATGGTTTCTTCGAACATTCCTAGCTGTCCTCTGGGTACTGCTTTTGGACTTTCTGCTATGTCGAGGATTGCTATTGTTTGTCTTCCGTTGCGCTTTACGACAAGTCTGTCCATCGGGTGGAGGTCTAGCTCGTTTGCGTCGTGTTGGTTGAGAATTACTATCTGGATGTCGCCAGTGGCTATATCCATGTCTTTGACACGCAGTTTCATTCGTTTTCACCTTTGCGTGTTAAAGGCTTGAAAATCCGCTGATTTTCATTGTCTTTGACTCTGAGTTTCATTCGTTATCACTCCGTTCAGAGTCAGAGATAGACAAATGCGTGGCATTCGGCGTATCTTTGACTCTGAGTTTCATTCGTTATCACTCCGTTCAAGGTTTGAGATAGACAAAGACGCAGTCTTTGACGTATCCTTGACGCGCAACTTCATCTTTTCACCGTTTGTGGGTTTTTTGGTTGTTGTGTCCCATGATGCAGAGCTCGGGATCGTTTAGGTGTGGGAGTCTTTCTCTTTCGTAGATTTCGAATAGTGTTTGTAGTAATGCTAGTAGGAATGGTCCGATGACCGCTCCGATGACGCCGAATAGGAGTAGTCCTCCGATGACTCCGAGCATGACTAGCAGCGGGTGTACTCTTGCTCTTCCTGCTATTATGAATGGTTTGAGTATGTTGTCTACACTGCTTATGACTAGTACTCCGTAGATGAATAGTCCGATGCCGCTCCAGATTAGTCCTTGTTCTCCTGATGCGTACCCGCTTATGATGAGGAATGTGCTTATTGGCACCCAGATCATTGCTGTTCCTACAAATGGAACTAGTGCGAAGAATGTTGTGATTACTCCCCACCAGAGGAATCCTTTTACGCCGAATAGCCAGAATCCGAATGCTGCGAGTGCTCCTTGGAAGAGCGCCACTATTAGGCTTCCGTAGATGAGCGCGTGTGCTACGTCTCCGAATTGTTTGACGACTTGGTCTTGGTGGTGGACTTTTAGTGGTATTATTTTGGCAAGTCGGGCGGTGAGTGCTGGTCCGTCGGTAAGTAGATAGTATGTTGTGAATAGCGTTACTAATAACTGCACCATTATGCCGGGTAGCGAGACCAGGACGTCGCTTACTTGTTTTGTTACAGCTGCTATGAAGTTGTTTAGCAGCGAGATGAGGTAGCTTCTTGTTTTTTCGTCTCTTAGCAGGCTGTTCACGTTGTTTATGTTTCTGCAGATGAACGTGTCTTCGTAGCATCTGTCTTCGATTAGTGTTCCGCTGAAGACTAATTGTTTTGTTCTGAGGTAGAGGAACTGGCTTTCTTGCGCGAGGTGTTGTACGAGAAACATTGTTGGAACTGTTATTATTATCAGTATGGCTATCGCGATGAGGAACGCTGCCAGTCCTTTGTACCTTACTCTGTTTCTTACTCGTTCGTAGACTGGATGGAATATGTATGCTAGCATGACTCCGCCAACCAGGCTGCCTATGAGTGGAACTATTATGATTAGGCTTCCCAGGAATACTAATCCTAGGAGTGCAAAAAAGAATAACTTGCTGTTCCCCTCTTTTAACATTGACATTTAAATGGTGATGTTCATTTATAAATGTTGTGGAGGTGATCGAAATTATTTGTGGACGATTAGGCCGCCGATGTAGTCTTGTCGGAACACTTCTTGGCCTTTGTGAAGAATTCGTTCGGTGCCTTTGAAGTTGGTGATGTCTCCTTCGCTTTGATCAATGTATTCGAAGTTGTTTTGTGCAAATCGTGCGGGCCCTCTGAATGGTCTTGCGAGTTCCACACGTTGCAGAGCTTTTTTCAGGAAGGCGTATGTTTCTTGTGAGAGGTCTCGATTTCCATGATGTTCAGGCAGCATACCACCGTTGTATGCCATGTTCCAAACTGGTTTGCCTTTATAACGAACTACTTCTTGACCAGGAGCGTAATAATTTCCTGCATAACTATCTAGATACTCAAAGGATCCTTCGTGATATGGTGGGAACTCTTTGAATCCGGGTCGCTGAGGATTAGCCATTGGTTCAGCCATGCCTGCGTAACTCTGATTTCTTGCTCGTAACAAGAAGCTTGCGAGGTCCAGGAGGTCAAATTCGAGGGTGAAGCGCATATGAGTCTGATGTTATGAGCCCGGCCAGGTTCGAACTGGCGACTTGCTCGATATCGAAAACGCGGTTTTCGGAACAACCGAATCCGTCGTTTGCGTCAACGAGCCGTCATAACCGCTAGACCACGGGCTCAAAGTTATCTTCGTTCTATTCTTCATTGGGCCTGTGGTGCCGACAACGTTAGTCGATACCACGGGCTCTTGTAAGTTCTTGTCTTTCAACATCGCTTTATAAAGTTTTGCTCATTGTTCTGTCAATATCTTTATATAACTCTCATCGTGGGTTTTTCTAATGCTTGAGCGTGTTGCGAAGGATGTGTATAGGATTGTTGCTGTCGGGTCTAATAGTACTGATCAGTTTGAGCTTATTCCTTTTGAGCAGAGAAGGTATAGTGGTGTTTTGAGGAAGGCTCAGACTCTTGCCGATGCTGTTGAGGGTCGCAAGTATGGTGTTCTTCCGAGTGGTCAGGAGGATGTTGCGTTTAAGATTGCTGGAAGTAGCGTTTCTACTTCTGCTTCTTGTTGGCAAGAGGACTTTGGAGAATTCGGGTATTGGCGATCGGGTTCTGATAAAGCCTGTGTTGATTGGTGATGTTAATGATGCGAAGATGGTGATTCGTGCTGATGCTTCTTTCCGTCAGGGTGCTTCTGTTAACGAGATGCGGCGTGCTGGTGAATTTTACCATCATGGAACAGAAAACAAATAGACACCATTCTGTAGTGGTAAAGAAACCGAATGGTTTATAAATGACTTGCATTCTCTACAAGTTATGAAAACGTTAATCTTACTTTTGGCAGTTGTCCTTATTCCATTGGTTGCAATTCTTGCTTATCAGGCCGATGTTCAATCTGGCTTGCAAAATGATTTGGAAGCCATGCGTCAGCAGGTTTCTGCTTCACAGTTTGCGATACAACAGCAACAGTTGCTTGCTGCGCAACAGCAGCATGAACGTCTTGCTCAATTGTCTGCGTTTGAGGACGAGCTTGCCAGCCAAGAGTTGTTGGTGAGGAGCAGATTGTCGCAGCAGGATAAGGATCTTCATGGTGTTTCTCGCAGTGCTAAGAAATTGCAGCGTCAGACTCTTGAGTTGTCTGACCAGATCGTTACTGTTGACCGTAAGGCGAGTGATTTTTCTGATGTTGTCCAGGGTGTTTTGCCTTCTGTTGTTGAGATTACAACAAGTATTCCTGTTGAGTGGAATTTTGACTTTTCATCTTTGGATTCTTTGGAGTCCGGCTTGACTTCAAAGGGTTTGATGTTGATGGGGGATATTTCTCCAATGTCTATTGTTTTGCCAATCGGCGGTTCTGGTGCTGTTATCAATAAGCACGGTGTTGTTTTGACTAACAAGCACGTTGCTGATCCTCGTGAATTGATTTGCGATGATCCTCTCTATTCTGTATTTTTCACTTGTGTTGGCGCTCCAACTATAGAGATCGTTACAGGTGATGGAATACGTTCTTCTGCTGAAGTTATTGAGTTGAATGATGATTATGATTTGGCTTTGTTGGAAACTTCTCTTGTTGGCTCGTTTGTTTCTTTGGGTAGTTCTGATGCTCTTGCTGTTGGTGACGAGGTTCTGGCTTTGGGCAATCCTCAGTATTTGGAGTTTACTGCCACTCAGGGCATTGTATCTGCTCTTGATCGTGACCTTGATGACGGTTTTGGCCGTTTTTGGCTCCAATTTGATGCTGCTGTCAATGGCGGTAATTCTGGCGGTCCTTTGGTTAACAAGAATGGCGAGCTTGTTGGTGTTGTGACGCAGAAGTTTGCTGATGCCGAGGGTTTGAACTTTGCTATTCCTGTTGATGCTGTTAAGGATGAGTTTGGTTTAAGATAAGAAGATCTTTACAGGAAAATAATATATAGTCTCGTGCCATTTTTTGTCGCATGACTGCGTGCGAGATGAAGGGATTTCTTACGTTTCTTATACTGCGAATGATCAGCAAGAAGTCCATGTCTGGTGACGAGATTCGTGATGAGATGGAGAAGCGCAAGGGTTGCCGGCCGTCTCCAGGGACTGTTTATCCTGTTTTGAAGGAGTTAAGCAGGAATGGCTTGATTGAGGAGGTCAAGGAGTCTGGTCGCGAGAAGAAATATAAGATAACTCCTTCTGGCCAAAAGGAGTTAAAGATTGCAGTGCAGAAGTTTGTTGCGTTGTTTTATGATTTGAAGGATGAGTTTGCTTAAGTGTTTCGAAGAACGCTATTGTTCTGTGCGTCTTTTTCCTGGCGCGTATCTCTGTCCTGACGGTTTTGCAAAAGCAAACATTTATAAAGGGACCTACAGGGTTAATATATACTATTCTGAACTATAGTTTTAAGGATAGGAGTGAATGACGTGCAGTTTTCCGATTTTAACTTGTCTGAGGACGTATTAAAGAGTGTTCATAGGCTTGGCTATACTGAGCCGACTTTGATCCAACAGAAGGCTATTCCGCTCATTTTGGAGGGCAAGGATGTTATTGGTCATTCTGAGACTGGTTCTGGTAAAACTGCTGCTTTTGGCTTGCCGATTTTGAGCTTGATTCAGTCTGGCAGGGGTATTCAAGTTTTGGTTTTGACTCCTACTCGTGAGTTGTGCGTTCAAGTTAGTGATGCATTGAGGGGTTTTGCTCGTTTGCGTGTTGTTCCTGTTTTTGGCGGTGTCGGTATTGGTGCTCAGTTGGGTGCAGTGAGAACCGCTGAAGTTATCGTTGCAACTCCTGGCAGGTTGCTTGACTTGATTGAAAGAGGAGTTAAGTTGCATACTGTTCGTCATTTGGTGTTGGATGAGGCTGACCGTATGTTGGACATGGGTTTTATTGATGATGTTGAAAAAATTATTCGTTGCACTCCTAAACAGAGGCAGACTATGCTGTTCAGCGCTACTTTGGCTCCTCGTTTGAAGTCTTTGGTGCACAAGTACATGAACTCTCCTGTAATGGTTGAAGCCAAGACTCATGTTGACACGAGCTTGCTTGCTGAGAGGGCTTTTGCAGTTCATGGTCCTGACAAGTTTTCTTTGCTTGTTCATTGTTTGAAGCACGAGACTCCTGGTATTGCTATCGTGTTTTGTAAGACGCGTCATGGTTGTGATCGTGTCGCTCGTAATTTGCGCGCTCAAAGGATTGACGCTACTCCCATTCATGGTGGTTTGTCTCAGAGCAATAGGATTCATACGATTAATAGTTTGCACAAGCGCGGTGTTGGTATTCTAGTTGCTACCGATGTTGCATCCAGAGGCTTGCATATTGATAACATTTCTCACGTGTACAATTTTGACTTGCCGCAGACTCCTGATGATTACGTTCACCGGATTGGCAGGACTGCTCGTGCCGGCGCTAAAGGGGATGCTGTTACGTTCGTAACACCTTCTGATGTTCATGACTTTAAGGGCATCATGCGCCATGTTAACAGGCAGATACCGCAGGCTTTGCTTCCTGCTTTTGAAAAAATCACAGTGACTTCTGACCATAAGCGTCCTGAGCATAGGGCGAATAAACATCATGGTCAGGAACATTTTTGGAAGCGGCGCAGGTAATCGTATGATAGTCAAGGTGAAGGGTTACGAGTTTGATGCCGTCATTGCCAGGGATTCTTTTGACAGACGTGCTGTGCAGTTGAAGAATAATATAATTCACGCTTTGAAAAAACTGGGAATTCCTGATGGCCAGGTTGAAATTCCTTTGGAGCCTGGTTTCAAGAAGGTTGCTGCGTCTGTTGAGTGGTTTGCTGAGGGTCATCGAATGTTTTACCAGTATGATGTTGGCAAGTTTGTCAATAATCTTTACGTTGTTTCCAAGGTTTTGGAACTCGAGGTTGCTGCTGTTTTGAACGAGGAGAAGTCCATGATGGACTTTATTGGGGCTTTTGCAGAGGACGAGGATGTCGAGGAGAAGCGCAAGCAAGCGCGTGAAGTTCTTGGTTTAAACCATGATGTTAAGAATTTGGATGAGATCAACAAGCGTTACAAGGATCTTGCTCGCGCACACCATCCTGATACTCCTACTGGCAATCTTGAAAAGTTCAAGGCCATTAATCATGCGCACAAAACTTTGAAAAGAGAATTGGAATAGGATCATTGTTACAAACCCTTACTAATCATTGTTTCTGCAAACCAGCCGTCGCAAGCGAAGGGATATTTGTAACAAACAAAGCATGGTTTCCAGAGAAACCGATTGGTTTCCGAAGAGACTAATTGGTTTCCGAAAGTCTTTTATAGTAACATTGGAAACTATGTAGTATGTCAAAGAATAAGCCACTTTCCGGGAAGAAGGTCAGCGCAGAGTTGTTCACTGCTGCTGCACGCATTATGCAGTGGTTTTTCTCTTTTCCTGATAGTGACTGGACGCTGACCGAGGTGTGTGAGCAGACGAAAACTGCTAAAAAGACGGCAAGTCCCCTCATTGAGGAAGCGATCAAGAAAGGGCTTATCCTGAAAAATCATTTCGGGCGCTCTTGGCGTCTGATGGCAAATAAAGCTTCCTTGCAGTTCGTTCGGCTGAAGATTGCCTCGAATCTTGCGAATATATACTGCACTCCTCTTGTGGACGAGATCCGCAGAGCATACCCACAGGCGCGCTCGATCACGCTATTTGGCAGCTTCAGGAAGGGAGAGGACGAGCGCAAGAGCGACTTGGATATTGCGATTGAGCTTCCAGGCCTAAGTGCAAGAGTTGAACGCTTCAGAACAGTCACTATTGGCTACCGGGATAATATCAAAGTCAACCTGCTTCTTTTCTCAAGAGATAAAGTTGACATCAACCTATTCGCCAACATTGCGAACGGCATTGTTCTTGATGGCTTTTTGGAGGTGAAGCCATGAAAGCGCCTGATGTCGCAAAGGCACGGTCGCTCGTGCAGGCAAGTGAGCGGGAGATGCAGTATTTATTAGAACTCAAACCTACTGCAGAGGGTGCATCCACCATTGTTAGCAGGATTTACGAATGCTTTCATCAACTCGGACAGGCGTTGCTCGCTATGGAAGGGAAGGTTGAAAATCATGAGGATCGGCTGAAAGCAGTGATTGGTTTACAGGTAACTGCAGACCGTCCGTTACAGGCGCTTGACTGGCTGCGCACTGTTCGGCAAAACATAAACTACAATGGGTATCAAGCATCATTGATGGATTTGGACGAGGCGATTGCGCTTGTGAAAACATTCTGGAAACTTATTCTTGGAGAAACAAAGAAACGAGTGAGTCAATGACGAGAGATTTCTACCTAACACTAAAAAGGCAATAGTGTAAAATCTCTGATCATAGATTGAGTCAATGCCATTCCAGTCCCAAATGCTTTGGAACCAATATATTTCCAAAGCCAGCGACTGGTTCACTTCCTCACCAACACTTTCTCCGCCTTGAAGCCTTTGTAGATGCCTTCAAGTATGTCTGTGCCTGCGTAGCCGGCTAGGAGGCTTAATCGTGGGTCGTAGTTGAACACTATGCCGGTGAATATGCCGATGATTATTGATATCGCGACTGTTATTGCCCAGTACTGCCAGAGTACCTTTCTTTTGAGTGCGAGGCTTTTGAGTAGTCCTATTAGTCCTCTTGTGGCTCCGCCTACGCCTCCTAGGATTCCTGCGATCATTGTTGGGTCCATGGTTCACCTCTTTCTTGAAAAGTATTCTATGTATTGGTCTTCTACCTTCTTTGGCCTGCCTGCACCTGTTTTCTTTGTTGGCAGTACGTTCCGTCTTAGAACGTCGTAGATGAGTTCCTGCACGCTCATGTAGTTCTGGTCTGCTTTCTGCTTGAGTAGTTCATACAATCCCTTGTTCAGCGTTAGTAGAACTTTCTTGCTTTCCATAAGGATATCTTAAGATATCTTCCGGCGATCAATGGATATATAAGGTTTACGTTTATCGACGGAGAATTTCAAGCTAGAAATAATTGATTTTTTATGGCCGTAAATTAGATTAATGTTTTTGTAGAGCCTCGAACGTGCTTTGCACTTCGAGGATCCAAAATCCGCAGATTTTTAGAGCCTTCGACGGGAGTTGCACCCGCGACCTCCACCTTGTTGGCTGGCGAATGGCTGACTGCCAATGGCCAGGTGATACCAAGGTGGCGCAATAGCTACTATGCTACGAAGGCATATTCTACTGTGCCCCGTCTTATGGTTTTTAAATCTTGTTGTAGAACTCACCATTTCCTGTGCAACTGATAATGGTGGTATGCCCAGCTTGTTAGTATAAGCAATCCTATGCAAACCAGCAATAGTATTCCTCTTAATCGTTGGAGTATTGGTGCGTAGATGTATTCTGCGAGTAGGGTTACGTTGAGATAGCAGTAAATGATGAGGAATATTGTTGCTATGCTTTCTGATGCGTGTGCGCAGTACTTTGCTTTGGTGTGGGTTTTGTGGCGGATGAATGAGTAGGCGTGGTTGTCTATCCATTTGGCTGTTGGGAATATTAATTTCTTGTCAAATAGTGTTCCGAAGAAGAATAATGTCATTCCGCCGAGGATTGCCGCGATTATTGATGTGTTTGCTACTAAGAACGGTGGCGAGAGTATCGTGTTGATTATTTCCATGCGTGCGTTGTCAGAAAGAGTTGTTTTTAAACCTTGCTCCAGTACGTTATCCCGTTTGGTAGCACGCCGACGTCTATCTCTGCTGTTTTTTTGTCGTTTTCTAGTAGGCTGACTGTGTTGCCTTGAAGGTTTGTCACCCATACTCTGCCGTCTGGGCTTACCACTACTCCATGTGGTGCTTGACCTGTTGGTATGGTCGTTATTTGTTTTGTTTCCAGGTTTATTTTGTAAGTGTTAGTTCCTGGTGGTTGTGCGAAATAAACTCCTTGATCAGCAACATAGATGTATTTCTCATTTGGTGTTGGGTATAGTTGTATTGGTCCTTTTGCGTTGGTTAGGTTGACAAATTCTAGTTTTTTGCTCGTGAGATCGTAGATTGCTATTTGCTTGGTGTCGTAGATTGTCGCTAGTGCTTTACCCGTTACATAGCCGGTTTGTACTGCTTTGCCTGGGAGTTTGATGGTTTCTACTTTGTTTGTTCGTAAATCTACCAGTTGTAGTTGGTTGTTCATCCCTGCGATTATTGCTTTGTCTGGTGTTAGTCTTATGCCGTGTGGGCTGCTGTTTCCCAGTTCTATGTAGTTGAGGTTTTTGTTTTCCAAGTTTACAATGTATAACAAGTTCTTGTTTGTTGCCGTGATGTAGGCATTCTCTCCATCTGATACGACGTGTGCGAGGTGTGCTTCAACATCCAAGTTTATTCTTTCGGTTATTTTGTGTGTTTTGGCGTCCATTATGACGAGCTGGTCAGGGTGTATTTCTTGTGCTTCCTCTTCTCCTTCGTGTGCTTCTACCGTAACAATGCCGAATGCTATTGTTGGTTTTTCTGCTGCTAGGTCGTGATTGCCCGCGTGAGTTTCTCCATGATCGTCCATGTGCTTGTTCATCTCAACACTTTCTGTGTGGCTGTGCGAGCTTTCATCGTGTGCTCCATGATAGTGGTTTGCCGTTATCAATACTAAATTTCCGACTGTTTGTATGTTGTGTGGCAGGTAGTCGTCTCCTTTATTAGAGAGTGTTACTCGTTCTATTTCTTTTAATGTTGTAGCGTCAATGATTGATATTGTTCCTGCTTCTTCGTTTGCTACAAAGATTTTTTCGTTTGCCTGGCTGCAGGCTATTAGTAGAATCAATAAAAAGACTTTTTTCATTTGGTTGTGGCGTTTAACGTACTTTAAAAGTTTTTTGTAACATGGTTAATTTGTGTCGAATGTTATTTAAGTATGTTTTGCTTTACGACATTTATGACTGGTTTGGTGTTGTTTTCTTTGGATGCGACGTTGGATGTTTCGAGATTATATTCAGAGGGCATTCAGCGGGTGGCTAGTGGTTTGGATCCTTTGCGCGTGCGTGAGGTTTTGGGTAATAAACAGATGGATCCTTTGCGCGCGTTGCGAGAGCTGGTTGGAAAGGAGCAAGCAGGAAGGTTTTATGTTGATTTTTTGAGGCGTGTGCAGGAGGGCGCGTATCATTGCGTGCTCGATGGCTTTCATGACGTGGTACGGCGTGCAGGCGAATGTGCTAGCACTGGAATTTTTTATGCTTTTCCGCAGCCCCCCTTGGAAAAGGTCATAAAGTCATCAAAGCTCGGAGTTAATACAGTGCAGGGTTACGAGGGATCTCCAGTTCCTGCAATTTTGAGAGCCATGCATGATACTCGTTCAGAGAGTGTTTCTTTTGTTCTTGGTGGCTTGACTGTTTTGCCTGATGATGTTGAGGAACAAATAGAGGCAAGCCGTGTTCGTCAGTATAGGACTTCTCAGCTTGACATGAGGGTTTTGCCTGACTTGTTGAAGGATGAGTAGTCAGGATTTCTTTCGTTTTTTCCAGTATACGACCGCTATGATAACAATTGCCAGTATGATCCAGAGGAGGTTGTTTGTTACAATTGGAGGTATTTTGGTTTTGCATGGGATGCCTACGCTGTCGTCTAGTGGCAGGTCTTCTAGTTCTGCTTCTCCTAGCGTGAGTTTTTCGCCTGACAAGTACTTGGCTGTTGGTCCTTGTTGTGTTCCTTTGCAGTCCGTGCATGTTTTGCTGGTTTCTCTGTTGTCGCAGATTTTGTTTTGGTTGCATTGTGCTAGTGGTTTGACGTTGACTTGGTTCGTGGCCGGGTTGTTTATTGCGCTTGGAGTGCTTGTTTTTCCGGGGAGTGCCGCAGGTTTACCAGGTTCAACAGGTACTGGTTGTCCTGTTGGTGTTTGTGCTTCTATTGTTCCGCCTTCTGTGTAGTATGGTAGTTGGACTACAAAGTCAAAGTTGTCGAGTGTTATCCAGGGCGACCATCTGCCGTCTGGTGTCATTGGTGCTTCGATCTGGTTTGGTATTGTGAATAGTTTGACGTAAACTATTGCGTTGTTGTAGTCTTTGAGGACTATTTTGTATCCTTGTGTTGGCTGGTTTACTGTGTCTGGTGCGTAGCCGTAGCCGACGGTGACGTTTTTTACTGTCACACTTCCTTGTGAGTAGTGTAGTGTTATAAAGTAGGATTTGTCTTTTAGCTGTTCTGCTGTTGCTAGTGTTGCTAGTAGGAGAATTAGAATCGCTATTCGTTTCATCTGTACCCCGCGAGTATTGTTTTGATGTGGTTTTGTGATACTGTTCTAAAGAAGAGGTTGTTTGTATTGTCCAGCATAATGTCTCCTCCTGGTGTTGAGCGGTACCAGTTTTCGTAGCTGCATTTTTGGTTGCAACTGGTTCCCGCTACAGCATTCCATTTGGTGCACGTGTTGCTTGAGTCACAGTTTGCGCGTGGGCTTTTGCCTGCTGCCGCGTTTGTGCCGTAGGAGTATTCGTCATCTAGTCCTAGCATGTGGCCGAGTTCGTGGACGAGGACTCCTATTGCTACGTCGCCGTTGTACGATACTGCTACGCTTCCTCCTGATCCGCCGTATTGTGCTGAATTAACTACGACCATTACGTTGTCGGCTGGGCATTTTGAGGCGAGCGTTGTTGCTTTTCCTGCGTCGCAGACTAATAGTCTCCATTGTTCTCGTTCTGCTGGGTCCAGGGGTGCTTGTTGGTAGTTGCAGTTTAAGTTTTGGTCGAACTTTTCTACTCTGTGCACGTTTATTTTGTTTCTGTTTGACTTGAATGGTTCCATGTCTATTAACTTGTCGTAGATTTTGCGCACGTCTGATTCGAACGTGCCTTTTTGCGCTGCTGTGTACTTGTCTGGTACGAATACTAGGTCAAACTTTGTGGAGTCTCCGCTGTTGAGTACGTGCTTGCATACTTCAACTGGTTTGCATTTGTGTTCGTTAGTGTCGCATGCAGTGTCTGGCGTGGTGCATTGTGTGTCTTGGCAGCACTCGTATGGCGTGCACGCGTGGTTTTCTATTTTGCCGCAATCGCAAGTTATTGACGTGCAGGTATTTGCTTCGCATTTTTTATCGTCCGGACATTTGTTGTTGTCATTGTCGCAGTCTCCTGGGTTGCACTCGTGGTTTCTGATTGTTCCTGTTGGACAATCTACTTTTGTGCATTTGTGGTCTGTTGTGTCGCATTTTTCGTCATTTGCGCACTTTGTGTCATCGCAGCACGCGTATGCTTCGCATTTGTGGTCTTTTACTTCGCCGCATTCGCATGGGACTTCTTTGCATGTTTTGCTTGTTGGATCGCAGCTTGTTGTTTGAGTACAATTTGAATTCGTGTCACAAGCTGCTCCTGCTGCTGTGCTTTTTATGCAGGATTTCCCGTCTGGTGATTTTGTTGTTCCGGCTGGACATGAACATTTTTTGTTTGCTGCATCGTAAACAGATCCTGGATATCGTTGGGGGCATGCTTCATTGCCGTATTCTTCTTGTGTTACGCAACTTTTTCCATCTACGCTTGCGCGGTATCCACTGGAGCACGCGCATGTTCCGTCAACGCACGCGTAGTTTGTGTTCGGGCAGGGTTTTGTGTCGCTGCACGCTGCTCCGATTGCTCCTGGTTTGGTGCAGGATTTTTTGTCTGGCGAAGTGGTTGTTCCTGGAGGGCAAGTGCATTTTTTGTCTGTTGCCGAGTATACTGCTCCCATGTAACGGTTGTTGCATACTTGGTCTCCGAAGGTTTGTGCATTTTCGCACACCCATGAATATCCGCTGGGGTATTCTTTGGGGTTTTCGCACACGCATTTTTTTGTTGCTGGGTCATAACGAGCATCAAGTATGAAGTCGCATTGTGCTTCTAGTTGTTCTGGTGTTACGCAGCCTTTTCTTTGTAAATCCTGAAGGTATCCTGTGGCGCACGTGCACTTGCCGTTGACGTATTGCATGTTTGGCCTGCTTGCGCAGTATTGTTCTTCTGTTTGTGCTGGCGGGGGTGAAGTGCCTGAAGTCCCGGTTTCATCTGGTGTTGTTTGTGAGCTTGGTGGCGATGGCGTGCTAGATCCGCCATCTGTTGTTCCTGATGTTCCTGCCACGCAGGATGTTTTGTCTGCGTTTAGCGTGTATCCTGATTTGCACTGGCCTGTTATTGGGTCCCAGGGCGATGGGTTTTCTTCGCACTTTCCTCCTTCTGGCAGGCAGTGCGTTGCTAGTCCATTTTCAGAACACGTGACTTTTGGCGTTCCTCCCCATTCTGAGGTCCAGCACGAGCATGCTTCGCTGTAGAGTCTTCCTGATCCTGGCGGGCATTTTTCTTGAACGCAACCAATGACTCCTCTGCTCCACACCGTTCCTGGCGGGCACTCGTAGGCGATAACTGCCGGAATTACTATAAGAAGCACGAGTATCACTGCTCTTTTCATGGGCTGGCTGAATGTTTGGATATATTTAAGAGTAACTAAGGCCGAATTATTGAATGATGGTCACTCACAATAATATTCATCCATTTTGCATTGCAATTGTTCAATTAATGCAGGTTGTCCGTAGGAATAAGTGTCATCAATATTCAAACAGACTATTCGTTTTTGCATGACATTTTTAGGAAAGCGCTTCATTAGTTCCATGCGTTGTTCTTCTTCCATGACAATGACAAGTTCTGCCCATTCAAGTTGTGATGGTGTGACAGGTGTTTCGTTGTATAGTCCTGCTGATCTTGTTTCGTGTTGATTACGAGATAGAATTTCTGCTGTCTTGCTTCGATGCTTGTTTTGGTTGCAGATGAAAAGGATTTTCATTAAGTGGCGCCGGCAGGATTTGAACCTGCGAACCCACTAAGGGAGAGGATCTTAAGTCCTCCGCATTTGGCCAGGCTTTGCTACGGCGCCGTATGGAGAATGAGCAAAATGACTGTATTTAAAGATATCTCACGTTAGAAATAATTTTGTTGCATATAGCAACGGACCTAAATGATTGATCATTTTTGTCCGTTGTTATATTCGCCGGACATAAGTTTGATATGATTATTTATGTCCGGCGCTATAAGTTAAAAAAACTAAAAAATTCAAAACTTATGCTTTTGCTTTTGTTAGCACGCAATTGCAGTTTTTGTCGCATTTGCCGTATCGGATTCCTACTTGGCAGTCATCGCTTGGGTCGCAGTATCCGTTTGGTTGTTTTTGGCAAGGCAATCCTGCTTCCACGCTTGGGACTGGCTGGTTTCCGATCTGTTCAAGCAATTTCATGCATTCTGCGATTTTTGAATCCATTCTGGCTGATGATGCCATGGCTCCTGTTGATGTTCCTGTAAGCATTGCTACAAGTCCTATGCTTCCTATTAGTGCTACAATGCCTAATATCATTATCGCAATTTTTTCGCTCATGTGTTCACCTCATTTTTGGCTCAAGAATGAGACCCGCCACGAAGTGGCGATGCCTCTCTGTTGAACATTTCCGTGTGTGATATAAATATTGTTCAAGTACAATACTACTATAGTGACGTATTACGAACGTCGAATAACGATCTTCATCCTTCATCCTAATAGCTAAAAGCCAACAGCCAATCGCCTTCGTCCTACAGCCTACGTCCTTCGTCTACGCTAAAAACACTTGTACAACTACAAATGCAATGTAGAATAATATGAGTGTTATGGCTTCGTTTTTGTTTATTGTTTCGTCTGTTCTCATAAACATTAGTGCGAATACTGCTGCTATTGCTGTGAAGACTCCTACTATTGATAGTAGGAATAGGTTGAGCGTTACTGGTTGGATTAGTGCTGTTATTCCTGTTATGATTGTCGCGTCAACTACTACTACTCCTAGCAGGTCTCCAATTGCGAGTGAGGAATGTCCTTTTCTGATGCTTTGTAGTGAGAATGTGAATTCTGGGAGTGTTGTTCCTAGTGCGATTAGCACTAGTCCGATTATCATTGCGGGTATTCCTATGTTGATGGCGAGTGTGTGGCTGCTGGTTACGATTGCTGTTGCTGCTGCAAGCATTAGTGCTGCGCTGAGTATGAATATTAGGGTGTTTTTGATAAAGTGGTTGCCGTCTTTGTATGATTTGTGGAAGTATTCTCTTTCTGATAGGAGGACTATCATGAATGTTATTCCGCTGATGAGTAGTATTGCCGCGTCTATTCTTCCAAGTGTTCCGTCTAGTCCGAGTATGATTGGCAGTGTTGTTAGTCCGACAAAATACATGTCTTTTTTGATTATGCTGCTATGGACTGTTAGCGGGTGTCCTGCGAGGGCGACCAATCCAAGGATGAGCGTTAGGTCTGCTATGTTGCTTCCAAGCAGGGTTCCTATTCCTATGCTCGGGTCTCCTTTGATTGCCGCTATTATGCTGATGAATGTTTCTGGCAGTGCTGACACCAGCGCTACCATGATAAAGCTTGTTACGAATTCTGTCATCCGCAATGATCTTGCGATGTGCGCTATTGACCTTACTGCGTAGTCTGAGCTTTTGACTAATACTATGCAGCCTACTAGAAATACTATCACCTCTTGGTACATGTGGCAGAGGAAGAATTTCTGATTTATAATAGGTGTGTATGGATTAATCGTTCTGCATGCTTGTCGTGTTTTGCGTAAGGCTGCGTGAATGTTCTTCATAATGTTTAAATAGCTTGACCGCCAACCGTTACAATTATGGTAAAGGACCCTTCTTGTGGCATGGATGTTAGTCCTATTACTGCCAAGTTCTCAATAAAAAAGAGTGGCGAGACTTTTTACTTTTGCAGTTTGAATTGTAAGGAGCAGTTTGAAAAAAAGACAACGAAAAGCGTTATTCCGATTTCCGGCATGCGTTGTGCGAGTTGTGTTTTGAAGATTGAGAGCGTGTTGAAGGGTGTTGGTGGTGTTAAGTCTGCTGTTGTTAACTTTGCTTCTGGCAAGGCTTTTGTTGACTATGATCCTGCAATGGTTTCTGAGCAGGTGTTGAAGGACGCTATTAAGAAGACTGGTTACGAGACTGAGGTTCATGAGGCAGTTGCTGGTGGGAAAGTTACTCTTGGAATTTCTGGTATGGAGAGCCAGCATTGTGCTAATATTGTTGAACAGAGTTTGTTGAAGGTTGAGGGTGTTTCTGGTGTTAAGGTTAATCTTGCTTCTAACAAGGCTTTTGTTACAGGCACTGTTAGTGCTGATAAGTTAATTCTCGCTGTTAAAAACGCTGGCTATGACGCTTCATTGGCTGATGGCGAGCGTGAGGCCAGGGAAGCCGAAGTTCGTCATTGGAAACTGCGTGTTTTGATTGCTGCAATTTTTGGCATTCCGCTTTTGTACCTGGCTATGGGTCACATGGCTGGTTTGCCTTTGCCGATGTTGTCTGATCGCGTGAATGCTTTGTTGCAATTCGTGTTGGCAACTCCTATTGTGCTTGCTGGTAGCGAGTTCTACACCAAGGGTTTTAGGGCTTTGTTTAATCGTCTGCCTAATATGGATTCCTTGGTCGCGATTGGAACCGGTGCAGCGTACGTGTATAGTTTGTTTGTTGCGGTGATGTTATTTGCTGGCACAGGTTATACGACTGAGTTGTTGTATTTTGAGATTGCCGGACTTATTGTTGCTTTCATAATGTTGGGTAAGATGTTGGAGGCTATTGCTAAGGGCAAGACTTCTGAGGCTATCAAAAAGTTGCTCAAATTGCAGGCTAAGACCGCTATTGTTTTGAGGGGCAAGGATGAGGTTGAAATTTCTATTGATGATGTGAAGATTGGTGATGTTGTTGTTGTGAAGCCTGGCCAGCGTGTTCCTGTTGATGGCGTTGTGACATCAGGCCATTCTAGTGTTGATGAGAGCATGATTTCTGGTGAGAGTATTCCTGTTGAAAAAACGATAAGCAGCAAGGTTATTGGTGGCACTGTTAATGCTACGGGAACTTTTACTTTTAAAGCGTCAAAGATCGGTGCTGATACTTTGCTTGCTCAGATAATTCGAATGGTTGAGGAAGCTCAAGGCAGCAAGGCACCTATTCAAGAGCTTGCTGATAAGATTTCGTTTTATTTTGTTCCTGCTGTCATGTTGATTGCTGTTGCGAGTTTTGCTTCTTGGTGGGCGTTTGGAGCGACGAGTATGGGTTTGACAACTTTCATTGCTGTTCTTATCATCGCGTGTCCGTGTGCTCTTGGTTTGGCTACGCCAACTGCCATAATGGTTGGGACTGGCAAGGCTGCCGAGCATGGTGTTTTGTTTAAGGATGCTGAGTCTTTGCAGAAGGCAAGGGATTTGAAGATTATAGTGTTTGATAAGACTGGTACGTTGACTAAGGGCAAACCTGAGGTCACTGATGTTATTCCTGTTGGCAAGGCAAGGCCTGATGCAGTGTTGCAGGTTGCTGCTATTTTGGAAAAGCGCAGTGAGCATCCGTTGGCTGAGGCTGTTGTGCGTGCTGCGAAGGAGAGGAAGTTGTCTGTTCCTGAAGCATCTCATTTTGAGTCTATAACTGGCAAGGGCGTGTCTGCCAAGTATGGTGGCAAGCAGCTATTCCTTGGCAATCGTGCTTTGTTGGAGGGCAAGAAGATTGATGTTGCTGCTTTCGAGCAGAAGGCAGTTGAGTTGGAGGGTCAAGGAAAAACAGTGGTGTTTGTGGCTACCGCTAAGCAAGTGCTTGGCTTGATTGCTGTGCGTGACGAACTTAAGCCATTTGCAAAGGAGGCTGTTCAGGAGTTGCATTCTTTGGGCAAAAAGGTTTACCTTATTACTGGTGATAACGAGCGTACTGCGAGAGCTATTGCGCAGGAAGCTGGTATTGATAACGTGTTGGCTGGGGTGCTTCCTGGCCAGAAGGCTGAGAAAATTAAGGAGTTGCAGGCAAAGTTCAAGGTTGCCATGGTTGGTGATGGTATTAATGATGCCCCTGCATTGACACAGGCGGATGTTGGAATTGCTATTGGTTCTGGTACTGATATCGCAATCGAGGCTGGAAACATAGTTTTGGTTAAGAATGACGTGCGTGATGTTGTAACAGCCATGCAGTTGAGTGCTCGTACCATGCGGAAGATCAAGCAGAACTTGTTCTGGGCTTTTGCTTACAATATCATTTTAATTCCTGTTGCTGCTGGCGCGATTTATCCCATAACCGGCCATTTGTTGAATCCTGTGCTTGCCGGTGTTGCAATGGCGTTAAGCAGCGTGAGCGTGGTTAGCAACAGTTTGATTTTGAGATTTTACACTCCAAAGCTTGCGAAAGCAGTGCCTATGCCGTAAAGTCTCCATATTTCTTCCAGCATGAATAAAAAGGATTCCAGCCAAAGGTATAAACCCTCTGGTTTTCGTCTCGATGGGTAATTAAGCAAAGTTTTTATAGATAGGAGTGGTGATTGGAAGTGATGACGCGACTGTTGAAGTTAACGTGCATTGTTCGGAAGGAAGGAAAATTTTATTCCGCGATCTGCCCAGAGATTGATGTAGCAAGCCAGGGCAGGACTCCTTCCGAGGCGCGGAAAAACTTGAAAGAGGCAGTCGAAGGTCATTTGTTTGTTGCGCGCGAGGAAGGAATGCTTCCTGAATTGTTTCGCAAGGCACGCGTGACCTATTTGTCTGTTCCGCTTCCTGCTGAGTGAAGCTGCCGAGACTAACTGGCAAGGAAGTGTTAAAGGAACTTCTTAAGCAAGGTTTTATCGTTAGGAATCAGCGCGGTTCTCACGTGCAGCTTTTGGGATTGGTAAGAGGGGAGAAAAGATTGGTGTCTGTTCCACTGCACGGAAATGATGAACTCGCACCCGGCACCTTGCTGAGCATCATCCGCCAGTCAGGGTTTACAAAGGAGGAATTTGTTAACTTGTTTTGACAAGAATTATTAAGCGATGCGCTATTTCTCTGGTGTATGAAACTTTTCCCGTCTCGTAAACCATATCGTAAGGGCTTTTTCAAGGTGTCTGACTGTCATGAATTATTTTACGCGTTGTACGGCAACCCAAGAGGTGTTCCTGTTTTGTTCGTGCATGGTGGTCCTGGTGCTGGCTGTAGTGAGAGCGCTCATCGTCATTTTAATCCGAAAAAGTTCAACATTTTGACTATTGATCAGAGGGGTGCTGGCAAGAGCAGGCCTTTTGCTGGTTTGAGGGGCAATACGACGCAAAAGCTTGTGAAGGATTTGCGTGATTTTTTGAGGTTTTTGAAGATTGAGAAAACTTTTTTGTTTGGTGGGTCTTGGGGGAGTTGTTTGTCGTTGTGTTACGCGATAAAATACTCGAAAACAGTTCTCGGCATGGTTTTGCGTGGCATTTATCTTGGTAGTGGTTTTGATGATGACTTTATGCTTACTGGCGGTCCGAAACATCAGTTTCCTGATGTTTGGAAGAGGTTTGTGGGTGTTGTTCCCAAGCGTTTCAGTGAGCGGCCTTCTTCTTATTATTGGAGGATGATGCATTCTAAAAATAAGCGCGTGATGAAGAAATATTGCCGGGAGTGGGCGTTGTACGAGTCTAGCTTGTTGCGCTTGGAGTATGATCCTAAGCAGGCAAGTAAGGATTTGTGGGATAAGAGAGTTATTGCGCTGGCTAAGATCGAGGCTCATTTTTTCAGGAATGGTTGTTTTCTGTCAAATAATTACATTTTGAGGAACGCGGGAAAGCTGAAGAATATTCCATTGTCAATCGTTCATGGCCGTTATGATTTTGTCTGCCCTGCTGAGAATGCTTATCGTTTGCATGTTGCTTTGCCTAAGTCCAAGCTTTTCATCGTGACTGCTGGCCATTCTGTTTCTGATGGCGCTATTCGTGAGTCTGTGATGCGCGAGCTTCACAGGCAAGCTAAACGTTTTTAAACAACAGGTTACTTTTATTGTCTAATGAAAAGAGGTTTGCATAAGAAGGAGTTTCACGGGAATGGCTCGGCTGTTATTCGTGATGTTATTCTTGGTGGCCAGGATGGCTTGGTGAACGTGTTGGGTATTGTTTTGGCTGTTGCTGAAGCTACCAACAGTAGGAGCGTGATTTTGATTTCTGGCTTGGCCGCTACATTTGCTGAATCTATTTCAATGGCTGCTGTCGCATATACTAGCAGCAAGGCATCGAAGGAGTATTATGATCGTCAGTTGGCGATGGAATGGCAGGAAGTGCGTGAGAAGCCTGCTGAGGAAGTTGCGGAAGTCAGGGCGTTGTATGCAAAGAAGGGTTTCAAGGGCAGTTTGTTGAACCAGATTGTTAAGACGATTACAAGTAACAAGAAAGTTTGGGTTCAAACCATGATGAGAGACGAGCTTGGATTGAGTGAGGATGAGTTTGCGCATCCTGTTCGTGATGCGTTGGTTGTTGGTTTTGCAGCGATCATTGGCAGTTTGATTCCGTTGATACCTTTTATCTTGTTGCCTATTCCTATTGCAGTTGTCACAACGTTGGGAGTTTCAACATTGGTTTTGTTTGGTTCTGGTGCGATCAAGGCGAACTATACTGGCACCACTCCTTGGAAGTCTGGCTTGGAGATGGCATTGGTTGGCATGACTGCTGCCATTGCTGGCTATTTGATCGGGAAAGCGCTGGGAGTGTTACCGTTGTAGTGTAGCACAATCATTTTTTTAAAGAGGCTTTATTCTGTGAATTCTATGAATGGAAGCAAGTTATGCGTTGTTGATTCTTCTCGTCCTGCTGCTGAAAATTTGGCAATAAATGAGGCGTGCTTTGAGGCCGTGCGCGATGGAGTGCATGAAGAAATTGTGCGCTTGTATTTTTTCTCTAGACCTGGTATGATTTTGAGCAAGCACCAGGATGTAAGTGATGTCAGAGAATCTGCTTTTGGCAAAGTTGATGTCACGCGTCGCTTTTCAAGCGGGTCCGCTGTATACGTTGATGAGCACACTTTAGGATATAGTTTGTTTGGCAGACTTGAACATGATGCAACAGAGGAGGTTCCAACGCACATTCCCTATAAGAGAATGCGGAGTTGTGTGATGGACGTGTTGCAGAGTTTTGGGCTGAGCGCTAAAGAGGAAAGACATTGGGGGGTGCGCGTTGATGGGGGTGTTGTTGCTGGACACGCGCAGCGGTATGGAAATAAGACCTATGAAGTTCATGGTTTGTTGCGCTTAAAAGGGTGGGACATGGACATTCTTGATAGAGTCTTGCGCTTAAGGAAGAAAGCACAGTATGATGGACAGAGTTGGATTATTGTTGACGGCAAGGCTTATGATGCTTCTGGTGCGCCGGCTTATTTGAAGAATGGCGCACGTATTGTGCGAAACGAGTATGATGAGTTGCAGCAAGCGCCAAGCCTCCTGGACAAAGGAATAGCAATAACAGATCTTGTTGACCGCTTAGGGACTGGCTTGAGTGGTTCGCGGGAGCGTCATTCATTGCCTGAAAGCATTCGGCTGCGCGCAGTAGAATTGTGCAAATTGTTCTCAAGTGGCGAGCACGTGCATAATAAAGATTATTGTTTGAAAAGGAATTTAGGTCATTGCTTTGTTGACTTTGAGGGTCAAAATGATCGTTGTTGACATTGAGACTACTGGTTTGGATCCTTATAGGCATTGTTTGTTGAGTGTTGGTGCTGTTGATTTTTGTAATCCGGAGAATTTTTTCTACGAGGAATGTCGTATTGATGATGGTGCGGCTGTTGCACTGGATGCTTTGATGGTGAATGGTTTTTCTGAGCAGCAGATTCGTGATGTTAGCAAGCAGTCTGTTAGGCAGTTGTTGGAGAAGTTTGTGAAATGGTCTGAGGAGTGTGAGGAGCGTACTCTTGCTGGGGAGTGTGTTGGTTTTGATCATAATTTTTTGAAGGTTACCATGGAACGTCAGGGTTTGTATTGGTTTTTTGGTCATCGTTTGATAGACTTGCATTCTATTTCCCAAGCGCACATGCGCAGGAGAGGTTTGCGTCCTGCTTTGAAGAATAGCATCTCTGGTTTGAACTTGGACCGGACGTTGGGTTATGTTGGCTTGCCTGGGCTGCCTAAGCCGCATCATGCTTTGACTGATGCGAAGATGGAGGCTGAGGCTTTTTCCAGGTTGATGCATGGCAAAGGATTATTAAAGGAATTCTCACATATTGGTATTCCAGAGTATTTGAGGTAAAAAAAGATGGGATTGCGTGAATGGTTTTTGGGCAAATCTGCTGAGGTTCAGGCTTCCGAGGATATTGCTGCAAAGGTGCTTGCTGCTAAGGAGCGTTTTAAGAAGTTGCGCAAGGATTTGAAAGAGGCGGCTGGTCCTGGCTTGCGGGACTGTTTAAATAAGGCAGTTGAAGCTGTCAGAGATACTTCTGTTGATGATGTTTCAAAGCTGGTTTTGTTCGCGCCTGAAGGGCACGAGGCTGAAATGGAGAAAAAGGTCAACATGTATGCTGACGCAATGCAGAAGAGTGCTGCTGGCCAGACTGCTTTTTTGAGGGTTGCTCACGAGATTCGCAAGGAGACTATGAGACAGTTGCCGCACATGCGTGTTCGTTTTGAGGCTGATTTGAGGAAAATTCAGCAACGAATTGGGCTATTGGACACTTTTGCTGGCATTCGTCTGACAAAGTACGAAGCAGGAAGAAATTTGAGAAGTAAAATGTTGCCTGAAGCGTTTGTTGTTAATCCGCAGATTAGTATTGCTGCGCGTTGTGAAACGCTTGGCCCTGACGGCATGCGGGTTGTTGCCGAATGGCGCGATCATCTTGCCAGGCTTAAAGCTGGTTTTGACCAGCGAGCAATGATTGAAGAGCTTGAAACCCAGATGGTTGAAATGCTTAAGCGCAGAGTTCCTGTTGGTGCACGGTAGCTTTTTAAACCGGCCGCGTTGCCATATTCTCTAGTACGGGCAGGTAATTCAGCTCGGTAGAATGCTCCGCTGGCAGCGGAGATGCCCGGGGTTCAAATCCCCGCCTGTCCATTTATGGCACCCCGAAGGTTACAGAATTAATATAAATGCCTTGTTTGATTCTTCTTCAAATGGTCAAAAAACCCCATCTCTATCTTGCTGGTCCTTTGTTTAGTGTTGCCGAACGGGAGTTTAATGTGAAGCTTAAGCGGCTTTTGGAGGAGTTTTTTGTTGTTTACTTGCCGCAGGATGATGGATGCTTACTGGTGGACTTGATAAAGTCTGGTGTTTCTGCTGAGGAAGCTGCGAGAAGGGTGTTTGATGCGGATGTTAAGGCTATGAAGGATTGTGATTTTTTGTTAATTGTTCTTGATGGTCGTTCTGTGGATGAGGGTGCTGCTTTTGAGCTTGGGTTTGTGCATGCTTTGGGCAAGGTGTGTGTTGGTTTGCGTACTGATCCTCGGCAGTTGTTGCCTTCTGGCAATAATCCTATGGTTGAGCGTCCGCTGAGTTGTTTGTTTGGAAGTGTTGACGAGCTTTTGTCGTGGGCGAAACGCATGTCATAATGTTTTTATAGTAATCGACTTTAATTTTCGGATGTTGTCTTCGATTACTATATTCGACAAACTTTACTCTGTTTATCCGATTATTAAAATTTGTCGCTATAAACAGTTCTTCTGCGTGGCTGAATCGGTTTCCGCGCAGAGGGTTTCCGGTGTATTGAAAAAGATGCATTGTTGCGGAAGTATTATAAGGAAAAATCCATTCTGTCTGAAAAAAAGGTGATGCTTTGAAAGCGTTGATTGCCCTGCTGTTTGTGCTGGCTGTTCCAGTGCTCGCGCAAAATGGGTGCATGGACAGCGATAGTTCCTCAATGAATGTAGTTTCTTCTCTTGGATTGCCGGGCTGGGCTGCTGCTGGTAAACTGGTTGCACGTGATGAATGTGTTGATGGCAAAACAATAAAGGAGGCTTTTTGCGCAAAGGGGATTGCTACGGGCAAAGCGTTTGACTGTACAAAGTATGGTTTCGCAGGGTGTAAGGAACTGAAGACAGGTGCTGCCTGCATTAAGACAGAGGAAGGCACGTGTGGTGATTATAATTTGAATCCGTGGGAGGAGTGTGATCCTCCCGGCGCAGACTGTACGGTTCAGAGGTTGTCTTTGGGAGTTGCTGCTCAGCCTGGGACTTGTAGCGCCCAGTGTAAATGCTTGCCTGGACCAAGGTGTGGGGATGCTCGTGTTGATCAAGGCGAGGAGTGTGACCCTCCGGGACAGCGCTGTCTTACTGGGAGAGGTGAATGGGGCGTGTGCAGCAAGATGTGTGGGTGTTTCGTTCCTCAGGGCGGCAGGTGTGGTGACGGACGGCTTGACGCTGGTGAAACGTGCGATCCGCCAAATGGCGCGTGCACCAAGGAGGGAGTCAAGGGTGTATGCTCACAGTTTTGCACGTGCTTGACCTCAATTCCATTCTGTGGTGACCGTCAGGTTTCTGGCAGAGAGCAGTGTGATCCTCCTGGAGGCGGATGCGTTACTGCTGCTGGCGAGCAGGGGACGTGCAATAATGCGTGCGCGTGTGTACCTGGACCAAGGTGTGGAAACCAACAACGGGAGGGCAATGAGGAATGCGACCCCCCGGGAAGTGCTTGCACTTCGCTTCAGGTCTTTTTGGGCACATGCTCAAGGGATTGCAAATGCCAACAGACTGTGACAAGATGTGGTGACGGAAGAAGAGACAGTCTTGAACAATGTGACCCTCCGGGCAGGGAATGCATGACTATTGAGGGTAGCTGGGGCACGTGTTCCCGCACGTGCATGTGCACCGGAAGGCCGGTGACAGGAATAACTCCTGGCGCGTGTGGCAATCAAGTGCCGGACATCGGCGAGCAATGTGATCCGCCGGGAGGAAGATGTGCTCTGTCGGATGGAAAGATAGGTGTATGCGACAGAGTTTGTAGGTGCATGCCTTCAACACCCGCAATGCTCTACCCGACAAGAGTTACTGTTCCTCAAACCGCACCAGCCATTGTCAGAGGACCGATTATTCCTTCAGGAGTCTCAAAACCCGTTCGCCAGATGCCAAGGCCTGCCAATGCAACAATTGTTGCTTCGCAAATTCTCGTGAAGCGTTAGCATGGCAAACATTGAAGCTTGGAAGATTCTGAAAAAAACTTATCCGCATGCAAAGTATTACTTGAATTTCAAAACTCCTCTCGACTTAATGGTTGCTGCCATTTTGTCTGCACGGGTCAGGGATGAGGTTGTTAATGCTGCCACTCAAACATTATTTGCAAAGTACAAGAAGGCTGATGATTATGCTGGTGCTTCTGTTGATGACCTATTGAAGTTCATTGGCAAGGTTTCTTTTGCTGGCAACAAGGCGAGGAATATTGTCGCTGCGTGTAAGCTTTTGGTTGAAAGGCATGGTGGCAAGGTGCCGAAGAATATGGGGGAATTGACAGAGCTTCCGGGTATTGGTAGCAAGACTGCTAATGCTATTTTACAAAACGCTTATGACATTATTGTTGGTGTTCCTTGTGATACTCATGTTTTGCGTGTCGCTTTCAGATTGGGCTGGACGAAGAATACTAATCCTGAGAAAGTTGAGGCTGATTTGATGAAGTTGTTTCCAAAGTCTGAGTGGGACAAGCTTCCGCACGTTCTAAAAGCACATGGAAGAGCTGCTTGTGCTGCTCCTGATCCTTATTGCAGCAAGTGTCCGGTGAATAAGTTGTGTCCAAAAGCTGGTGTTAAGAAACGGTTATAGTTTGATGTCCAGGAGTATCGGGCAATGGTCTGATCCGGCTACATCTTTGAGTATGTTGCTTTCTTTCACGCACTCTATTAGTTCTTTGTTCACAATTAAGTAGTCGATGCGCCAGCCGATGTTTCTTTGTCGTGCGTTGTTGCGGTATGTCCACCAGGTGTAGTGTCCGCCTTCTGTTACAAAGTGTCGGAATGTGTCTACATAGCCTGACTTTAGGAATTGGTCAAGCCATTCTCGTTCTTCTGCGGTAAATCCTGCATTTCCTTGGTTTTGTTTTGGATTTCTTAGGTCGATTTCTTGGTGTGCTACGTTGAAGTCTGCGGCGATGATGACTGGTTTTTTTATTGCTAGTTTTTTGCAGTGTGTTTCAAATTGTTTGTTGAACCGGAGTTTGTATGGTAGCCTGTGGAGTTCTCTGTGCGCGTGTGGAAAGTACGCATTGATGAGGAAGAATTTGTCGAATTCTAGCGTGCACACTCTACCTTCAGCATCGATGGTTTTCTCGCCGAGTCCTTGAGTAATTGAAAGTGGTTTGTTTTTTGTGAGGGTTAACAATCCGCTGTATCCGTTTTTTTCTGCCAGTTGCCAATGTGAGTGGTATCCGGGGAACGTTATTGTTGTGTCTTTTGGGGATGCTTTTACTTCTTGGAAACAGTAAGCATCTGCTTGTTCTTTTTGCACAAAATCAAATAGTCCTTTTTTTATGCAGGCTTTTATTCCTGCGACGTTCCAAGAGACGAGCTTCATGTGTCGGAAATCCTCTGCGCGGACATCGTGGGCTTTGGCCTGTGGATAGGCGCAGGATTTCCGAGCACGCTCAACAACCGCGAGCCATGATGTCTCGCCTTTGACATTCGTCAATCACGCCACTCGCTTTAGCGAATGGTTGTTGACGAAGTGGACGCGCCGAGATTTGAACTCGGGGCCCCATCGTTGCGAACGATGTGCTCTACCAGGCTGAGCTACGCGCCCTTGGACTGTTAAAGCCTACGAATCATTTATAAATGTAGCGTGTTGGCGCGAAATGCGAATAACTATGAACTTTCATCAAGTATTGCCGGTTGTGTTTTCGGATTCGTTGGAGTGTGCTCTAGCCGAGTGCGTGTTGGAGCAAACTCCTGAAAGGGCTGATGTGATTTTGTTATGGACTGGGTATGGTACGCGTTTGTGCGATCGTGCTGCTAAGTTGTGGCGGGATGGGCTTGCTCCGCGTATTGATATTTTCGGGTGTAATAGTTATTCTTGGAAGCAAAATCCTGGTGCGGATGCTGAGTGTTATGCACATTATTTGGCTGCAGAGGATGTCCCGAAAAGCATCGTTTATGCTGATGCTGAGAATGATGGTCTTGGCACGAAGTCTCAGGCGTTGAAGAGTGTTGCGAGGATGAAGGAGAATGGTTGGAAGAGTGCTTTGTTGGTTACTGCTGGCTATCATCAGGTTCGTGCTTATATGACTTTGTTGAAAGAATTGCAAGGTGACGCGCGGGTTGTTCCTGCTCCGCACATGGTGGATGACTGGGTGCGGAAGGATAAGGTTTTGCAGGATTCTTGGGTTGGTGCGTTAGGCAGGGACGAACTTCCACGGTTGCGCAAATATCAAGAGAGCCAAGATGTTGCTTCTTGGGATGAACTTGGCAGTTATTTGGCACGTCAGGGTTTTGCAAAAGCTGCTAAAATAGAAAAATGAACTTATTTCATTCTTCTGATTTCTTTCCAGAGCTTGTATGCCCATAGCCAGACGACGAGTGTTAGTCCTAGGAAGAACGCTCCTGTGAGGAATCCTTTCCATGGCGAGTAATACATCGAGCCGCCCATCATTCCCCAGTCTCCTGTTTGTGCTGCTGCGCTTAGTGCGGATATCGCTACGACTAATGCAGTGATTATTGTTTTTTTCATGATATCACCTCATTTTTGGTTCAAAAATGAGACCCGCCACGAAGTGGCGATGCCTCTTTGATAGGACAATGCTGTTGGGTTTTTTAAGTGTTTTGGAACAATTAACCTTTTGATAGGTCTAGCGTTGGGCTGAGAAATAAGTCATAGTGTTTTTAAAGAAGAGTCTTTTTGTGTAATGTGTGAGTGACCGTCATTTACGCCCGTGGTGTTGCCATAATCCTGATCTTGAACGCATGCTTGATGATTTGCGCTGGGAGATAGCAACTGAGGAAGCGCTGGCTTTGCTAAAGAAAGAGTCATACGTTCCTCCCGCAAAAGAGCAGTCGTACAAGGAACGTGTAAGAAGGGACAATTACAAAACTGGCTGAACTAATTCAACTTTAACGCGTATCACTTGAGTTTCAGCGCTTTCTTTATTGCGTCTTTGTCAAATCCGACTATTATTGTGCCGTTGATGTCTAGGACTGGTACGCCCATTTGTCCGCTTTTTTCTATCATTTCTTGGGCTGCGTCTTGGTTTTTGCTTACGTCTATGTCTTCATACTCAACTTTATTTTCTTTCAAAAAGTCTTTTGCCGCGTGGCAGTACGGGCAGGTTGGTGTTGAGTAGACTTTGACTTTTGTTGTTTTTGTGGCTGGTTTTGGTACCACCTTGGTTTTTGTTGCTGTTGCCATTGTGAATCACCTTTTTGTGGAAAAGAGCACAGTTCTTATTTAAAGATTGTGATTAAACACAAGCTCCGCCACTGCACCTGCACTGTATTCTGACTTGTTCGAGCAGGCCGTCCATGGCTCCTGGGCCCACGTAGCCTTGTTGGCAGAAGTATTCAACGAGGTACGCTCCATCGCAGTAATCATTCATAGTCAGCGGGTAGGATGATAGTCCTCCCCAGGGGGTGCGGGTGTATCCGGTTGTAATTCCACGCACTGCTGCGTTTTTACCTCCGTCTGTATCAGTGCAGGGCAGCTTGCACGTTCCTGCCTGGCAGGTTTTTGGGTATGCGCATGTTGGGCCTGAGCATTGGTAGGCATTGTTAACGCATTGGGTGACGCCGCAATTGCATGCCTGTCCAAGTCTGTATGTTTGCGTGTCTGTGCACGTTCCTACGCAATTGATTTTTCCTCCGCAACCGCAAGGCTGGTCAATGTTCGCTGGAGTCTGTATGCTGCATGTTCCGTCGCACTTGATTTTTCCTCCGCATTTGCCGCATGACGCGTCAATGTTTGCAGGGGTTTGTATGCTGCATGTTCCGTCGCATTTCACAATGCCGCCGCACTTTCCGCAGGATTTTCCTAGGTCTGCTGAGCAGCCGCGTTGCGTGACTGGAAGGTATCTTACTGGTCCTTCTGGTGAGGTTGTTATGTCTGCGCGTGATGCTGTCGGAGCAGGCGGTGGTGGGGGCGCAGTTGGAGATGGTTGAGTTCCAGGCGTTGGTGGTGGCGGTGGTGCCATAGGGGCTGGTTGAGTGCTAGGTGGCGGGGTGGGTGTTGTTTGTCCTGGTGCAGCAGGTGGCGGTGGCACTGCTGGAGCTACTTGTTCAGGAACGCTTGGCGGCGGTGGTACAGCAGGGGTTGTTTGCCCAGGTATCTGTGGAGTAGGAGGTATTCCAGGGAGTGTTGGTGGCACTGCAGGCGTTATGCCTGGCTGTGCAGGCGGAACTGCTGCGCATGCCCGTGCTGCAGAGGCGTATTGGCCTATTTTTTGATCTTGTTCACGCATTAGTAGGCAGGCATTAGAATCTCCATTCCTGCAGTCTGCAGTGTATTTTGCTTTTAGCGCATTTAGTTGTTCGAGTTTTTCTTGTAATTGCGCGCAGTCGTTGAACTCTGTTGCTTTTCCTGCTTGGAATGGCGCGCATGCCGCCAGTAACAGTATGAAAAATGCAAAGACGTATTTCATGTGCCTCTTTTGTCATACTGTTGCATTAGAGGTATTTAAATTGTGCGACCGTCAGTCTTTTAAACAGTGGACGTGAAAATGGTTGTATGGAATGGCTGCTTGCTGTTTTTACCGTTGTTGGTTTGTGTTTGTTCGAGATCGTTAGCAGTGTTGATAATGCTGTTATCAACGCTGAAGTGTTGAACACAATGTCGCGGAAGGCGCGTCGTTGGTTTTTGGTGTGGGGCATTCTTGTTGCCGTGTTTTTGATTCGTGGCTTGCTGCCTTGGTTGATCATTTTCTTTACTGCTCCTGAGCTTGGCTTTATTGGTTCTTTGACTGCTACCTTTTCGAATGATTCTTCTGTTCATGAAATTATTGAGAAGTCTTCTCCTGTTTTGTTGATGGGTGGCGGGATTTTCTTGGTTTTCTTGTTTTTCCATTGGCTTTTCATGGAGACAAAGAATTATGGTTTGCATCATGAGAGGTTCTTCCACAGGCATAGTGTTTGGTTTTACGCTGCTGTTTCTGTGATTTTGGCATTTGTTACATGGTACGCGATTAAGATTAGCGGAATTCTGGGCTTTTCTGCTGTTGTTGGCTCTACTGTTTTCTTTATAGTGCATGGCTTCAAGCAGAATGCTGAGGCTGTTGAGCACCAATTGTTGCATGAAAAGGAAAAGGGCAGCTTGTCTGATATTAGCAAGATTATGTACTTGGAGGCGATTGATGCTACGTTTAGCATTGATGGTGTTCTTGGTGCTTTCGCTTTTACTTTTAGTTTGCCGTTGATTTTGTTGGGGAATGGTTTGGGCGCTATTGCTGTTCGCCAACTTACTGTTGGTAATATTGAGCGGGTTAAGAAGTACAAGTATTTGAAGAATGGCGCGATGTATAGCATTTTGTTTTTGGGGAGTTTTATGGTTGCCGAGGCTTTTGGCGCACACATTCCTGTTTGGGGAAGCCCTGCGATAACTGTTGGCGTGCTTGTGTTCTTTTTCTGGAAGAGCGTTAGAGAATTGAAAGATACTAAGGCGTAACTACCAGTCTTCCTTCCATGCCTTTGTGGCCTTCTGAGTAGAACGTGTAGCTTCCTTCTCTGTCTGCGAGGAATTCTATTGTTATGTCTTGTCCTACTGGCAGCGGCTCATCTACGCCATAGGTTGGCATGGTGAACCTTTGTGCGACGTCAACTGCAGTGATTACGAGCTTTACATAGGTTCCTTTTTTGACTTTGATTTCGCTTGGTAGGAATTCTGCTCTTGTTGCTTCGATTTCATGCCTTACAACTGTTGGCATTGCTGTTGGCGAGGTTGGTGGTGGCTCGTAGCGTGGCCGATCTGGTAGTGAGCTTGGTATCGAGATGTCGATGTTTGGCATTGGCCTTGGCTGCACGGGTTGTACCTCATTTGCGCATGCTGCCAGGACAAGTAATAATACTACCATCAACGCTCTTTTTTGCATATCGATAAAAAGAGTTGGGAAGTATTTAAACATTACGTAGTTCTTCTTCCGCCTTCGCCCTACAACCATTGGCCTTTAGCCATTATTACTAACCGCCACCGGCCAAGAGCAAACAGCCAAATTTCAATAGCTAACAGCCAACAACCTAATACCTACGTCCTAACACCTAATGCCTATTCCTTATTTCTCCACACCAGCCATATTCCTGCTAGAAATACTGGTAGTGTTAGCCATTGTCCCATTGTTAAAGGCCCATAAACTGGCAGGTCTTTGATAAATTCTGTTGCAAATCGGAAGATTCCGTATAATATTAAGAAGAGGCCGAAGTGTGTTCCTGGTTTCCAGGGTTTGTTTCGTGTTGCGTAGAGTATGCCAAATATTAGAACGTTGTATGCTGCTTCGTACAATTGTGTTGGATGCCTTGGTTCTGTTGTTCCGGGGAATAATATTCCCCATGGCAGGCTTGTTGGTATTCCGTATAGTTCTCCGTTGATGAAATTTCCTATTCGTCCCAGCGCGTTTCCAAGGCTTAATGGTACTATGAACACGTCAACTAGTTGCCAGAAGTGTAGTTTTTTCTTGCGGCAGAACCACACTCCTGTTATTATCATGGCTATTAGTCCACCGTGGAATGATAGTCCTCCTTCCCAGACCGCGATTATCTTCCACGGATACTGCATGAAGTATGTTGGGTTGTAGAAGAGTGCGTAGAATATGCGCGCGCCGATGATCATGGCAAGTACTTGTTGTCCTAGCAGGTCGTCTAGTTCTTTTTCTGTTATTTTTAGCTTGCCTTGTTTGATGGCTCTTTTGCAATAATAGTGTACTATCAGGAAGGCAAGTAAGTACATTACTCCGTACCATCTTATTTCGAGTGGTCCCAGGTGCAGGATTGTTGGGTTAATGTTGTGCGTGATCAAGGCAGTTCACCAGGTATGTTTTTAGGAATATTATGACTGGGAATAACAGGACTATTCCAAACACAAGGCCAAAATCAATATTTACTTTTGCTGCTTGGTTTATTAGGAATTGTGCGTTGAGGAATATTATTGCACATACCAAAAGCAATGGGATTGTTTTCTTTAATGGTGTTCTGAAGAGGGTTTTTGTGTTTAGCGTTGCATAGCTGAATGCTGCTGCTATTAATGCAATAACTAACAGCATGAACAGAATAATGCCCGCCATATTGTATGCTTCTGGTGAGAATTTTTTGATGACAACATAGCGTAGGCCGAAGTATGTGTCTAGGATTTTGTAGAGTATGTACAGCGCTGTCCAGAATAAGTTTAGTTTAGCGAATGTTAGCACGTAGTTTTTGTATCCTGGTTTTCTTCCTGCGATGTGGTGTGCGAAATACCAGCTTGTTGCTTGGAATGCCGTGTACACGATGAATGTTACAACAAATAGAAGTGCTAATAGCATTAGTAGTTTGCCTGTGAGCGGCCGTATCGGGTTTTGAAAGAGGAGGTATAGTATTCCTTGTTTCCCTTGAGCGAGCAGGCTGCTGACTTGGTTTGTCAGCAGAACACCTTGCGCTACTATTCTGTCAGAGATTGACGTGGTGAAGAATCCGTACGCTATGAATGATGCTGCGTCGATGAGTGCTGCTACAACAAGGAGGAATGGTGATTTTTTCAATTGTTGCAGGGTGTTTACGAATTCTTTTATTGCAAAATGTTGTAGTATCATGTTTTGTTCATTGCTTGTATTACTGCTTGTTGTGCTGTTGGTGTTGGGAAGAACGTGTCAAGATTCATTGTTATGAGCGCTATTACAACTAGGAGTATTAGTATGATAACAACCAACACCCAATCATCTTTCGTCATCCCTTGCATAACAATGATTGAAAAGCTTTGGTTTTTAAGCTTTGTGCAGCAGTTTTTTATAACCGACTTCTGCAAATGAGTCAATGAAACGCATAGTTATCATCGGTGGCGGTTTTGCTGGTGTGTATTGCGCTAAGAAGTTGTTGAAGGCTAATGCGCACGTTACTTTGGTGAACAGGACTAATTTTTTCTTGTTTGTGCCCATGTTGCACGAGGTTGCTACTGGTGGTTTGTGCGGCCACAATCTTGCAGAGCCTATTCGTGAGGTGTTGAACGCTCCTAACTTTACTTTCATAAAAGGTGTTGCGCAGTCTGTTGATTTGGAAAGAAGTATTGTGAAACTTGATGAACAGGAATTGAAGTACGATCATCTTGTGTTGAGCACTGGTTCTACTACAAACTTTTTCAACATTCTAGGTGCTGAAAAGAATTGTTTAACTTTGAAGGGTTTGCATGATGCGCACAGGATTAAGTCTCAAGTTATTGAGTGTTTGGAGAAGGCATTCAAAGCAAAGACGGCGCTAGAGCGTGATTCGTTGTCTCGTGTTGTTGTCATTGGTGCTGGTCCTACTGGTGTTGAGCTTGCTATTGAGATGCAGGAGTTGTTAGACCAAGTGGTGGCGAGCAACAAGAATTTCAAGCATCGCGCAGAGGTTGTTTTGGTGCAGCGTGGAGAGCATATTTTGCCGCAGCTTCCCGAACTCAGAAAGGATGCTGAGCGTCAATTGAGAAAGCATGGTGTGAAAGTGCTGCTTAACAGTCCTGTGAAGGAAGTTAATCATGGACAGGTTGTTCTTGACAAGAAAGCAATTGATGCTGGAACGATTATTTGGACTGCAGGTGTTAAGCCTAATGTTTTGCCAACAACTCCTTCTTTAGCTAATGAACGTGGTTGCATTTTGGTTAATGAGTTTTTGCAAGTGCCTGCTTTTCCTGAGGTTTTCGTGATTGGTGACTGTGCAACATACACACAAAAAGGATCTGCTGACCCTTTGCCCGCTTTGGCCCAGGTGGCTACTGAGGAGGGCAAGCATGTTGCAAGGAACATCCGTGCTTTGCTGGACGGAAGATCGCCAGAGCCATTTTTGTACAAGTCTAAAGGCACCCTTTTGTCTTTAGGCAAAGGACACGGCACAGGAATAATATTTGGCTTCAAGGTTACTGGTTTTTTTGCTTGGTGGCTGAACCGAACGATTTATTTGACGAAAATCATCGGCTTTGGCAACAAGTTGAGAACAGCATGGGAGTGGACGCTTAACTTGTTCACCAAGAGAGATGCTTGTCAGCACTGAATTTCCAATCTGATCCGTAAACTTTCCGGTTTTTGCATCGACGGGTATATTAAGGGTTGATATCTTGTGTAGTAAGTGCGAATTGAATACACAAATCATGCGGAATACCAACTGAATGCGAGGTGCGTTGAGCGTGTTTGGGTTGAGGAAACCATCAAGGCACCGAATTTCACAAAGAGGCAAGAGCACAAGTTTTACGTGACAAAGAAATTGAACGGTAAAACATTACGCGTGGTATACGTGAGAGAAACGCATATAAAGGTTATTACCATGTACTGGGTGTAAGATGAAAATACAATATGATACAACTGCGGATGCGATGTACATCAAGTTGCGAGAGGGTAAGGTAGCGAAGACTGAGGAAGTGAATGTTGATACAATGATTGATTACGATAGTGATGGGCAAATCATTGGAATCGAGATTCTTTTCGTGAAAGAGCGAATGCCTTTGCCGAGGCAAGTAAAGGTCGAGATGCTTTCGTGACCAAACCTTTTAATATTGCGTTGTGTTCTGTCTGATGAAAAGGAGGATGCATTTGCCTACAACCTAATGCCTAATACCTGAATGGTCCACTTATCCGAGCGCGAGCAGCAGTTGCCTGATCAGGCTATTGAGAAGCTTATTGAGTTGATGGTTGAGGATAAGAGTGTGCTTTCTCTTGGTCCTGGCGAGCCTGATTTTCCGTTGCCTAAGCCGTTGGTTTCAGAGGTTAAGAGACTTGCAAACCAAGTTAATCATTATGCTTCTCCTGGTGGTTTGTTGGAGTTGCGCGAGGCGATTTGTAAAAAACTGAAAAAAGAGAATGGTATTCGTGCTGTTCCTGAGAACGTAGTGGTTACGTGTGGTTCTCAGGAGGCTTTGCTTATTGCTGCTGCTGTTACGTTGGACCCGTCAGAACAGGTTCTTTTGCCGAATCCGAGTTTTATGGCGTTTTTGCCGACTATCGAGTTGTTTAATGCATCCCCCAGGTTTTTTTCGCTGAAAGAGGAGAACTCGTTCGAGCCTGATCCTGATGAGATCAGGAAGAACATTGATCGTAAGAAGACAAAAGTTCTGATCTTGAACTCTCCTGCCAATCCAACTGGCAATGTGATAAGAAAAAAAGTGTTGGAAGAGATTGCCGATCTTGCTGTTGAGTTTGATTTGTCGGTTTTTTCTGACGAAGCATACGAGAAGCTTGTTTACAATGGTGCGAAGCATGTCAGCATGGCGAGTCTGAATGGCATGGATAAGCACGTGTTTACTTTTCAGACTTTTTCAAAGTCTTTTGCAATGTGTGGTTTTCGTCTTGGTTATGTCGTGGCTCCTAAGCATGTTGCTGAGGCTATCAAAAAGACTCATGTTTACACGACTATTTGTGCTCCAACAATTTCACAAAAGCTCGGCGTGAAAGCGCTTTCTTTGCCAGCTAAGTACACTAATGCCATGGTTAAGGAGTATGACAAAAGAAGAAAGGTCATTGTTGAAAGGTTGAACGAGATGGGACTTTCAACGCCGAGTCCAAAGGGCGCTTTTTACACATTTTCAAACATTAAACATCTGAGCAGGAACAGCAAGAAGTTCGCGTTTGAATTGTTGAAAAAGGAAAAAGTTGCTGTTGTTCCGGGCAGTGATTTTGGCTCTGAAGGCGATGGTCATATAAGGTGCAGTTTTGCGACAAAGCTTCCTGTTATTGAGACGGCGATGGACAGTATTGAGAAGTTCATAAGCAGACAAGGCAAGAAGTGATTGGCCATTTAGAATTTTATCTTTGTCTTTGCAGGCATTGGGTTGTCTTTGTACCATCTTAACTTTTTGACATCACCTTGCACCATTTCTCTTTCAAGGACAAATCCTAGTTTTTTGTTGATTTTGGCAACGGCAAGGTTTATCGTTTTATGCTGTGCGTATATCCTTTTGAATCCGATTTTGAATCCGTGACCGACAATCCATTGGAGTGCTTTTGTTGCAATGCCTTTATTCCTGAATTTTGGATGTATCCATACGTGCACTCGACCAACATCATTTTTTGGGTCCCAATTCTCGAATTCAAGAACAACTCCTCCTGCGTATTCTCCATTCACCAGTATTGTTAAAGTTTTGGACACTCCTGCTTTTGCTTTTCCTATTTTTTCTTCAATTTCTGCGTCCAGCTCTGCTTCGTCTGCTGGTACGCTTGTGAACATTTTTTTTGTTAAAGGGTCGTTGTTTACTTCTGCGTATCCGTTTTTATCTTCTTTGGAGAATGGGCGTAATGTGATTCCTTTTTCGAGTTTGATTTCTTTCATGTTGGATCGTGATTTAACAGTTTGAGCAATATTTTGTGTAAGCCGCTAACGCTCTTACGGCATTCTCCGGAAAGTCATATGCGGGTATTCCTGCTGCTTCTGCTTTTCTTTTGAGGTTTTGTGCTGTTTCGCTTCCTGTTGTCACGAGGACTATTGGTTTGTGGCTTTTTTTGTATGCTGCCGCGAGCACGTGGATGAGGTTTTCATCAAGTAGTGGTGTTTGTGGAAGTGCTATTACGATGATTGCATCGTTTTCTGAGTCTTTGATGATCGCATCGAGTACTAATTGGTAGCGTTCGTCTGTTGCGTCTCCGAGCAGGTCTGTTGGATTGTGCAGCACTACTGTTGGCGGAAAGTTTTTTCTTAATTGGCTGAGGTTTTTCCCTGGTTTCGCGAGTTGTAGTCCTTCGTGTTCTACTGCATCTGCAGTTAGTATGCCGTATCCTCCTCCGTTGGTTACGATATGCACTCTGTTTCCTGCTGCTCTCACTCTGCTTTTTTCAAATATTGTTACGTACTCAAAGAGTTCCTGCAGGGTTTTTGCGCGGATGACTCCTGCTTGTGCGAATGCTCCAAAGTAGACTTCTGCGCTTCCTGCGAGGCTTCCTGTGTGGCTTTGTGCTGCTCTGCTGCCCACTGTAGTAGTGCCTCCCTTTACTGCAATGATTGGTTTCTTGCATCTTTTTGCGATGTCAATGAATTTCCTGCCTTGTGTTATGCCTTCGACGTACATGCAGATGACTTTTGTGTCCGGGTCGTTTGCAAGGTATTCTAGTAGGTCGCTTTCGTCTACGTTTGCCGCATTGCCATAGCTGATGAATTTCGCAAACCCGTAGCCTTCGTGTGCTGCCAGGTCTAGGATGGCGCTTCCTGTTGCTCCGCTTTGGCTGATGAATGATATCACTCCTGGTTTTGGTCGTTTGAGTTTTTCGTGTGGGAGGAATAGCATGTCTAGCTTGGTGTGCGCGTCAAAGACTCCAAGGCAATTTGGTCCAATGCAGTGGATATTGTTTGCTTTGAGCTTGTCTTGTAATTGTTTTTCTAGTTTGGTGTTGCCTATTTCTTTGAATCCTGCGCTGATAATCACGACATGGTGTATTCCTTTTTTGCCGCATTGGTCTAGGACTGCTGGAATGGTTGCTGCAGGTGTTGCGATGACTGCGAGTTCCACGCTTCCTGTAATGTCGGTAACCACAGGATAGCATCTCAGTCCCAGAATGCTTTCTGCAGAGGGGTTGACGGGATATGGTGTGAATGCCCTGCCCATGAGTTGTTTGAGTATGACGTTTCCTATTTTGCCTGATTCTCTGCTTGCTCCGATGACTGCTATTGTTCTTGCTTTGAAGAATGGTTCGAGGTTCATTCTATCCTTATCGCCTCTAGCTTTATCTTTTTTCCTTGTATTTTATCAAGTGTTGTGAAGATGAGTTTTGGCTTCATTTCTGCTGCGGCAAAGGCTTTGGTGAGTTTTTGTCGCGCGATTGCTGGCTTGTCTGAAACATACTTCAATTCAAGTTGTGCTTTTTTGCGTTGTAGTACAACTTGTGCTTCTTTGACTTCTGGAATGGCGAGTGCTGTTTCTCTGTATGCTGCGAGGTTTACTCGTGTTCCTTTGATTTTTTCTTCAACAACCCCTGTTAGTTTCAATTGTGCTTCTACTTCTCTTATTCTGTTGATGTTGTATATGCGCACAACATTCAGGCTGCAATGGGCACATCGTTCATTGACAACTTTTTCGTAATGGTCTCCGAGTAAATAGCCTGCAAGGAGTGTTCCGCCACCGTCTATGTTCCAGCTTGCTGCGTATCCTTTGCCTTCCACAAAGTTCCATTCGTCTATGAATTCTTTTGTTGCGTGTTCTGCTTCAACAGTCCGGATGATGGTGCTTAGTGGCGCGACGTGGTGGAATCCGCTTCCTGGTTGGCATTCTGGCAGCAGTGCTTCTTTTAGCTCGCTGGCGCCATAAAGGTCAAGGACTATTGCATCTTTCACACCGATCTTTCCTGCGAGTTGGCTTATTTTTTCACGTTCTGGTTCGTGCATTTTTTGCGCTCCGTTGACGAAAAGCACTTGCTCAGGAAGTGTGATCTTTTTCTGGATTGCAAGTGGCAGGAATCTGTTGCGTAGATACTCACTCATGCCGCAGATTATGTTTGGCTTTGTTTTGTCTGCTATTTGCACTAGTCTTTCTGTTGAGATTGCCCCTCCTGCTGCCGTGCATAGGTTTAAGTCTGCGTTGATGTCGAGCGCATGGTGAACTGCATGCCATCCGAGGTGTGGCGCGTAGGGAAACAGGTTCATTCCTGTTGTCTTTTCAGGTTGCATTGTTCCAAGCGCCATTTGTCCTATCATGCGTAGTACGCTCATGAGCGTGTCGAATTTCTGTTGTGCTGTTAGTAATACTGGCACTGGATTTCCGCTTTCTGTTCCTCCTGAGAAGACGAGCATTTTTGGAGAGTAGTAGTTTTTGAGTCGTTCTTTTTTGTCGAATGCAAGGAGTAGCGCTGCTGCTGTTTGGTATTCGTCCTGTCTGATCAGATATCGTAAATGGTTTTGAAATATATTCTTAACGTCTGGTGTGACGACGAACTCTTTTGGCCGTTCAAGGTATGTTGCCTTCTTGATTAGTGGCAACCCTAGTTTTTTCCAGTCTTCTGGCGTGTGGAGTTTATACTGGTCTATATTGTATGCTTGGAAGAGGTGTTTGTAGAATGGCACTTGTGGCAGCAGGTAGCTGCAGGTTGCTTTGAACCTGAGGTTTTGCAGTCGTTGGATTTTTGCAAAACTATACGAGCGCAGTTGAGCGAGTGTGAGATATTCGCGCAAGTTTGTCCACCTCTTTCATGACAAGAGTTACTACTTTTTTGAAGTTTGCCGGGCTTTTTTTGTACGTGAACTTCATTGGCCTGCCTATTGTTATGGCGATATTTTTTCTGAATCTTGGCAGCTTGTCGAATCTGTTCCAGAAGTGGTAGGTATCCAGTCCGATTGGCACGATGAGTGCTTGTGTTTCAAGTGCTATTACGCCTAGTCCGGTGTGATGCACTGGCTGGGTTTTTTCTAGATAGCTTCTTTGTCCTTCTGGCGCGAGTGCCAGGCTGTAGCCTTGTTTGTATTTTTCGATTGCTTTTGGCATGCTTCCGCCAATTCTTATTGCGCCGAAGTGTTCAAACAATCCATCCCATAGCCAGCCTGTGAATTTTTGATTTGTAGCAAAAATGTAGACTTTCTTGTTTTGATACCATGCTACCATCATTGGCACGAGAAATCCGTCAAGGTAGCTGTGGTGGTTGAACACGTAAATGCACTGGCCATCTGGCAGGTTCTCCAAGCCTTCTATGCTTTTGACAAATAGCCTGATGAGTGGCCAGAATATTCTTTTTGTTATTGCGTAAACCATTGTCCTCTTTTATTGGAAAGATGGCAGGAAACGTTTTTAAAGGTTTGTGCGGGCATCCTGTTTTTGAGGTTGAAGGTATGAAACAGAAGGGGGAAGACTGCATTCTTCATCTTTCTACATCCTACAAACTACACACTACCAACTAACAGCTAATTGCCAACAGCCAATTTTCCACCTTCATCCTACGTCCTACATCCTTTTCCCTTCATCCTTCTACCTACGTCCTAACTCCTACAACCTGCCTACTCCCTTATACCCTTCAATCGCGTTGCTGTGTACTCCTTTGCTTTTGTCAATTGGGTATTTTAGCTTGTTTTTCTCCAATTTTTCCTGGGCCACCCTAAGCAAGTCTATGTCTGTTTTGTAAGCGAGTATCAGCAGATATATCATGATGTCTGCCAGTTCTTCCTCTACCTTTTTCCTCTTTTCAGGGTCTGAATGGATTTTTGCTATTCCTTCCGCGTTGAGCCAGCGATAGCAGTCTGCGAGCTCTCCTATCTCGCTTACTAGCGCCACAAATAGGTCTTTTGGGTTGTGGTACTGGTCCCAGTCTCTTTCTTGGTTGAATGCTTTGATTTGTTGTTGAAGCTCGTGGAGGTCCATGTTGATGATTTGTGGTGCATTGTTAAAAAGAATATCTATACTCGAAACTAACATTTAAAAAGCAAAGAACGTTTTTATTCGTTAATGAACAAAAGAGAGGTATTTGCTTGGGGCATGTACGACCTTGCAAATACTATTTTTAGCGCGTTGTTCGTCACGTTCTTTTACCCGTTTTATGTGAAGCAGTTTTTGGGTGGTAACGAGTTGCAGATTGGTTTGGTGTTTGGTTTGAGCATGTTGGCTGTTGCGTTTACGGTTCCTGTGATTGGTGCATGGAGTGATTTGTTGGGGAGGCGGATGCCGTTCATTATTGTGTTCACAATTATTTGTTGTTTATTTACTGCCTTTGTTTCTGCTGTTCCTCTGGCATGGGCGTTGTTGGCTGGTTTTTTGGCAAACTTTTCGTATCACGCTGCATTGACAACCTATAATGCGCTGTTGCCGAGGATTGCGGGTAAAAACGAGACAGGAAACGTCTCAGGGATTGGAACAGCAATGGGTTATCTTGGAACATTGATTTCTTTGGGCATTGCTGCTTTGTTGTTGATGCGTCTTGGTTGGGAGACTGCTGAGGGCGCGCGTGCGATTTTCGTGGCTACTGCGATTATGTTTTTCGTGTTTTCTTTGCCTACTTTTTTCGGGATTCACGAGCATGCACTGCGGCTACGCAAGGGTGTTGTTGTGCATTTGGGCGAGTCTGTTAGAGCTGTTTGGAAGACTTTGCGTAATGTTTCAAAGCATCGTCATGTGTTGTGGTTTTTGTTGTCAATGTTTTTTGTGACAAATGCTATTAATGCTGTTATCGTGTTTTTGTTTTTGTTCGCAAAGCACCAGATTCATTTGAGTGTTAAGGCTTTTTTTGTTGTTTACACTATTCAATCGTTGGGCGCGACTGTTGGCAGCGTGATTTCCGGCAGGGCTGTTGATCGTTTTGGTAGCAAGAAGGTTTTGCTGTGGTCTGTTTGGGGCTGGATTGCTGTTATCATATTGTTGATGTTTGTGAAGAATTTGCCGATGTTCATCCTTGCTGGTACTTTGGGTGGCGCTGCGCTGGGTGCTGTGTGGACTGCTCAGCGTCCGAAATTGTTGGATATGGTTAAGCATGCTAATGCGGGCCAGTTTTTTGGTTTTTTGGAGCTTACGAACAAGTTTAGTGGAATTTTTGGCCCTATTGTGTTTGGAGCGCTTGCGCATTTCGTTAGCTACCAGGCGGCTTTGCTTTCTTTGCTTGTGTTTTTTGCTGTTGGCTTGGGCTTTTTGCGGGGTGTTCCTGAGTGATGTTGGATGTCGCGCTTCAGTCTTTGAATATTCCTATTGCTAAGTTTGAGGTTGCAACTAATCTCAAGCAGGCTGAGCGTTTTGCCAAGCGTCTTGGTTTTCCTGTTGTTTTGAAGGCTGTTAGCGCGAAGGTTGTGCACAAGACAGAGGCTGGTGGTGTTGTTATTGCACGTGATGCTGCAGAGGCAAGGTCTGCTGCTGCAAGGTTATTGAAGCTCGGCAAGGTTCTGGTGCAGGAGCATTCTTCTGGTGTTGAGATGTTTCTAGGCATTAAGCGTGACCCGTCTTTTGGTCATGTTTTGCTTGCGGGTGTTGGTGGTATTTTCGTTGAGGTGTACAAGGATGTCTCTTTTCGTGTGTGTCCTATTTCAAGAAAAGACGCGGAGAGCATGCTTGCTGAGCTTAAGGGCAGCAGACTGTTGGAGGGCGTTCGTGGCCAAAAGCCTGTTAACAGGAAGGCTTTGCTTGACTCTATGGTTGAATTGTCAAAACTTCCTGACAAAATGCCTGATATTGAGGAGCTTGACGTTAATCCTTTGTTCGCGAATGATAAGGAAGTTCTTGCTGTTGATGCACGGATTGTTCTCAGCCGCAAGTAAGTGAGTGGCTCGCTCCGCTCGCACATTATAGCGGACGCACTCGGGCGAGACGGGCGCCGCCGTCGAGATTCCAGTCGCCATCACAATCGCAGATGCCGTTAAGACTGTAGGCGCACAACGCCCGCAAGTGTTCAGGAAGTCCGGATCTGACAGTCCAGAATCGCATCCCTCTGTCTTCCGAAGCGTGCGAATGCGGTTTGCGCGTATCGGTGAAGCAAGCTTTCATCTCCTTCGACTGCCGCGAGCCAGCCCTTATGCACGATAACCTCATCAAAAGTCAAATCACGATCGTACGTTGCATCAACCGTTAAAGGATCGCCTGGAGTATTTGCGAAGCTTGCAGAAAGATATTCAGCGTTTGATGCTGGCGCAGTCAGCAATTCACCATGCATTGGAACAATCTTAAAACGTCTTCCTCCAGCTTCCCAAACAATGCCTGTGCACGAGTCAAGCCATGACACCCACAAACTCCACTCTGTTCCTTTCGACTCCTCCCACTGGTTCATCCGAGCTTGAATAGTCTCCTTAAAAGTCAAAGGTCTCGCATCATGGTCGAAAAAAGGGTGAAGTCCATGGTCATTCTGATGCGTTTCTGGATCCTCCTTGCACTCCTGCACTAGCTGCAAGCGGCAGGCGCCAAAATTAATGTTGCCAGAACCAACAACACTCCAACGGTGCGGCAAGGTTAAGTCCAAATCAGCACGACCACCACCTAACTCCTTTAAGGCCCGCCGGTACAGCAAGTTCTGCCACCAATCGCTGCCACTGCCAAGCAAACCCTGCAAACACTGGGAACCCAAACGCAGCAGCGCACCAAAATACGCATTCACAGCATTAATATCACGAGAAGCCCTAGCCCTCCTCTCAAGCTCACGAATCCGCTCATCCATACACAAAAAGGTTGGTCCGCAGAATATAAAGCGTTCTTGGCAGTTAAAAAGATCGCATAGTTCAAACTAATGTTATCTTCTTCGCGTATTCCATGTCAACTTGTTGTAAGCTTTCACAGCTCGGGTAGAAGTTGCTTTGTTCTTTTGTGATTAGCCACAGGTATATTGTGTCGAATCCTTCTGGATAATCTGTTGTTTTTGGTATTTTTTCTGGTGGCATTGCTGCTTGTGGTACGATTGGTCTTTTCCATCTGACGAATTTGTCGATTGTGAGCTTGACTGTTCTTGTTTCTTTTCCTAGTTGGACGACGTTTTGGTTGTCTCCAAAGTCTACTTTGCTTTGCATGCTGCTTACTTGCCATCGTGTTCCTAGGTATGCTCCTTGTCCGTTTTTGGTGTTGTACAGGCATGCTTGTGCTTGTGGTAGGACGTATTGTCTTGGCATGAATGTGTTTGTGAACGTGATTGTGTGTATTGTTGGTCCTGGTGTTGGCCCGTAGTATCCTTGTCCTTCGTCCATTACTGGCACGACTTGGTCTGCTGGCAGCGTTTGTGCTGTTTGTTGTTCTATTCTGAAGCCAAAGGGCAATGCGCTGAGTAGTGTGATGATTGTGATTAGAACAACGCATACGATTGCTGCGATCAGGTTTTTGTTCATTTCTTCCTCTTATGAACAACTGGTTGTCTGAAGTGGTAGCCTAAGTACATCATTAGTGCTGCGCTGAATGCTAGTAATCCCAGGATTGCGTTTCTTCCTAGGTCGTACGCGTCGATTGCGTACATGATTGTCATGCTGTACGTGAATACTGAGAGTATGTACATTAGCCTGTGTAATTTTTTGCTTTTCAAGTAAACGATGAGCAGTACAATTAGCAGTGGGATTACTAACGCCCAGAATACTACTTGTGCCCACATTAGACATCACGCTCGCGTAGGTAGCTTGCTAGGAACCAGAAGAATAATGTTAGCAAGCTTAGGGCAATGATTTTGAGTGATCGTGCAAGGTCGAATAGATACTCCCAGGTGAAGTATAGGATTGTCGCTATGGTGAATATTATTCCAACAGTGTAAAAGATTGTTTCTGTTTTCATTCTCTTTTCCAATAGTCAACAGCTAATTGCCAACAGCCAGTCTTCATCCTTCTTCCTTCATCCTTCGTTCTTATTTAAACCTTGTGTGCAATATTCTGCTGGTATTGTTTGGTCGCCACAAGTGCAATTGAGGTTATTGCATTCGCATGGTTGGTTGTTTAGGGTGCATTTTATTGCTTGTCCTGTTGGTGCTTGGTAGAATAGGCTCAAACCGATTAGCACGCCTAGGAAGAATGCGACGAGCAAGATGCGATATTTCATGTGATGAGTTGTTGTAGTTGTTCTTTGTTCTTAAATCCATAGGAAATGTTGTTGTTTTTGATAAAAGCTGGCACTCCCATTACTCGTTGTGGGTATGCTGCGCTAGCACATAGGTCTGCATCATATTCTTCTACCAGGAACTTGTCTCCGTTCTCTGCAGCAATCCGTTGGAGTTCTGTTTTCTGGTGCCAGCAGGCTATGCAAAAGGGGCTGCTGAAGTATTTGATTGTTGTTTGGTTGTTTGTTCCGTACGCGCGGGAGGGACATTCTGCAAGCATTGAGGGTGCCACGCTGAGCGTAAGCAATACAGCAAATAGTAGCGCTAGTATGAGTAGAGTTTTCACATATTCTGCGTTGTGAGCGCGATATTAAAGCTTGCCGCCAACAACATCTGGGATTGAAGGTGGAAGGGAGAAGGTTAAAGACCGTATTCTTCATCCTTCCGCCTTCTTCCTTCATCCTACGTCCTAATGACAAATACCCAATTTCGACAAGTTTAAATATTTCCCCGAGGTTGTTTTGGGTGAGCATGAAGAGTAAGTATCGTTGTGGGGCTTGCAATTGGCGTTTTACGCGGAGTTTCGCTCCTAAGTTGTGCCCGTATTGTGGCAAGGACAAGGTTGCCGAGGACACCATGCAGGCTGCTGACGACTTGTTGCGGGATGTTGACTAGGCAATATTGGCTGTAGGAATTGTCTGCTGATTAGATATTTTCATGTTTTTGAGTCTGGTCGTGAACTTTCGGAATGGAAACTGCTCAGTGTAATAGCTTCTTCAGTACCTAGAAGGATCCAAGCCATCTTCATCTAAGCCTTCACAGGGAGGCAATGGAGAGCTCATACAATATGATAGAATACTAGCATGTGCGAAGATTTTCCTTTTAACTTCCTCAAACTGACTTTTAGTCTTGGCTTCCGTGCGCTTCGCATCTTCGAGTTGTGCGTATAGATTATTAACCGCTGCTTTTACTTCACCGCTCAGAGCAATATCCATTTCAAGTTTTTTTATGTGCTTTTGAATACTGCTGAGTTGCGCGCTCAATTCTCTTGATTTTGTATTTTGGCTGTCCAGACGCGTTTTGAAGATGCGGCAATCCTTGCATTCTCCAACAGCTTCTTCATCTTCATCGTCCCAATGAATAACAGGAGGAGGCCCTTTTGGCTCAGTTGGCTCTGGAGGCTTAGGCTCTGCTGGTTTGGGAGGCTCGGGAGGTATAGGAGTTTTATCAGTCCATTCACACTTGCTGCAATCAGGCTTGCACACGCCTTTCAAATAATATTTTGATGTTGAGCCAAGGCAAATAGCGCCAGGCGGATCACATTGCTCCCCTGTTTCAACCTTCAAATTCCCACATTCAGGAGGAGCTTTTGTCAGAGAATGGCCGCAGGCAGTTCCTTTTTTATTGCATTCTGCAGTATTGCATGTTATTTCCATGGAAGCAGCAGTCTTATCTTTGCAAAACCATTCTGTTAGTGTTGCACTAAAGGGTCGCTCGCCCAACATCGTTTTAATTGTTTGCACTGTACAGGAATCCTTGAAAATTTCGGCATCCTTGCCGGGTTTTGTCACCTTTACATAACCTTCCACTTCAGGAGGCCATGGAGAAAGAGCATCAGAATCATGGCATTCTGGGGGTTCTTCGCTTATGAATTTGGGCCGTTCAACGGTTCCTCCGGGGCTTCCAGGAGTGGGAGGGCGCTCAAGTCCATCACCGCCCAAGCCAGGGCATGGAGGTAGTGGAGAGTTCATGCAATCAAACAACTCATCGGCAAGCGCATCAACTTTTTTTTGGATCTCTTCAAGTTGCCTTTTAACTTCTGCTTCCATGCGTTCTGCGCTCCCAAGTTTTGCATACAAATTCTCAGTCAATGCTACTCCTTCACCACCGAAACCAATATTTTTCTTGAGCAAGGCTATATATCGTTGAATAATTCCGAGCTGTTTCTGCAATTTCGCGGATTTTGCCGCAAATCCTGCATTTTTGCTGTTTACCAGCATTTGCAGAGAGCGGCAATCTTTGCAGGGAGCTTCCTTGATCTCTTCTTTTGGAGCGCTCACCGGCATCAGTTGAGGACAAAAACCAACCCTTGCGATATGCTTGATAATTTCCAGATTATTCAGGAAACCGTATTTTTGACATGACTGCTGGCATTGCTCAGGCGTATAAACTATTCCTATGGGCAACGATTCTCTTTGCATTCCCTTGCGTACCAAACAAAAACAGCAGTGCTTTCGCTCAGCTGGAGGGACAGGCACTACAGGTTTGGGAGGAGTAACTGTTGGAGGGACAGGCGTTGTTTTCGGAGTTTCAGTAGGAGCAGGTGTTGGAGTTTCAGGTGTTGCTGGGCAAATGTCTGCAATTTCGAATATCAGATTTCTGGCGGGCTCGTCAAAGGGACATTTATACTGCACCCATCCTCCTTCGCATCCTGGCGGCTGAGGCAGCCGCGGCTGCTTTCCACAATTGCTTTTTGATGCTTTTACTTCATTCAGATGATTCTGGTAGGCTTTATACACTCCTTCGGAAGCTTCGCAAAGCACTCCTTTGTATTGTTCTGAATCACATCTTAACAAATCAGCAGAAACAAAAGGAACTACTAAAAGAAGCAATGGTACGAATAACAACCACCTCATGAACAAAGCTTGCACTCTTAAGTTTTTAATAGTTGCGAACAAAAGGGTGCAGAACGACAAAGTTTAGCTTGGCCGGCGTAGGCTGTTGAGCTTTTGATAAAAACGGCAGACTACCTACCAATAGCCAATGGCCAAAAGCCAATCTTCATCCTCCGCCCTTCACCCTCCAGCCTAATACCTTTTCCCTTCCGCCTTCGCCCTACATCCTAATACCTACAACCTAACGCCTAATACCTTCATCCTTTCGCCTACGTCCCAATACCCCTAGAACTAGTCTTCTTCCGCTTCTGGTGCAGAGATGTCTGCTTCTTCTTTTGGTTGGGAGCTTAGTTGTGTTTCTCCTGATGTTAAGTTTTTGTACGTGATTGGGCTGCCGACTGCGCGTTCCATTAGCTGAACATTTCTTAGCACATAGCTGCCGTCTTTTTCAATACTTCCTAGTTGTTGCCAGACTTCTGCCATGACAGGATATTGTGCTGCATCTTTGCTTGCAATTAGGGTTGGCACGATTGTTATGTTGTATTTTTTTATCAATAGTTTTCCTTTTGCGCTTGATACGTCAACGTTTGTTATTGTTTTGGTGCGCATGTTTAGTCCTTGTTTGAAGAGTTCTTCGTAGACTGTTGTGTTTAGGCAGTCTGTGCATGTTTTGTCTGTTAGCAGCGTTAGGTCTACTAGTCCTTCTGTTTTGCCTGTGCTCGCATTTACGTATGGTGGGTAGACAAACCGTAATATTAAGTTTCCGTCTTCTTCTTCGCTGCCTACTTGACCCCATACTTCGTTGATCACCCCGTACTCAAGAGCTTCTTTGCTCATTATTAGTGTTGGTAGTTTTTGTATTTTGTATTTGGAAATGAGTGTTTTTGCTTCTTCGCTGGTTGCCAGGAGTTGTGTTTTTTTGTCTATTTTGACTCCTGCTTGCTCTAATTGACCGAGTAAAGAGCTCATGTTGAAGCAGTCTTGGCACGTTACGTCTATTGTTGTGAGTGTTATTTTTCCGCGGTACTGTTTCGTGGCAATATCATAATATGGTGGTGGTGCGTTCGCAAACACTAGTGCGCCTTCTTTTTGTTCAAAGTTTGGTATTGTGAGATTGTTTACTTCTCCAGTTAGCACTATTGCTGGTAGTCTGGTTATGTTATACTTATCCGCGAGTTCTTTGCTTTCTTGTATGGTTAGTTGTTTGATTTCTGTAATATTGAGATTTGTTTGTTTTGCCAAGAAGTCTGTTGCTACTGTTGTATTGAAGCAGTCTTCACAGTCGTTGCCTAGTATTGTTGCGGTTATTTTAAGGGCGGGCTGTGTTGGTTCTGGTGCTTTTGGTTTTGGCACGCTTAGTGTGAAGTACAATCCTGCTGCGACTACTAGGACAAGAAGTATTACAAGTAGAGTGTTGAGATCAAGTGCTGTTTTCTTCTTCATATGACTCCTCGACTAGTGCCCCTATTTATGTTTTTGGCTGTTTGAATAGTGAATGGCGGAGAACGGATATTTTCATCAGTCTGCCTTCTTCATTCATTCTACGCCTTACATCCCAATACTAACATCCGCCAACCATTGATGGCAGGTTTTGCAGGTTGCTTGGCAATTGTGGGCTGCTTCCTGATGCTCCTGCTTGTGGTGCTACGCTTGTGCTGTAGCTTCCCTCTGCCAGCTTGTTTTTTAGTGTGAACAGCTGGAATGCTTGGACTCCTGCGATGAGCACGAGTGCGCCGAGCACGATTGCGATTACGACGTTTTTGTTCATGTTTTTCCCCTCCGTATTGAATGTCAATTGTTAGTTTTCTTCGTCCTACAACCTAATACCTACATCCTAATGCCCTAACACCCTCCAACCATTGATGGCACGTCTGCTAGTACGCTTGAGTCTCCTCCTGCGAGTTTCATGCCGATTTCTACCATGTTTTTCGGGAACCATAGTGCTTTCCAGCGCATGACTTCCCTGAGGACCTCTGCGTCATTCATGTCTGTGTTTTTCATCAGGTAGAGTGTTATTGCGTGGATTGCTGGTGCGTGGCTGCATCCGCAGGTGAGCTGTCCTTGTGCTGTTATGCTGACTGGTCCTACGCCGCAGCAGTATTCGCAACTGATGCCTACTGGTTTTGTTGCTAGATTCAGGTATCTTTGCCAGACGTCTGGGTTGTTTTGTTGTACGTCTTGTTTTATTGCAGGATATAGTTTGTACGCGAGGAATTGTAGTGCTGTGACCGGGTCGTCGTAGCTGATGCCGAGGTCTTTGCCGTAGTCTGGTGTTCCTTGCGGGATCATTGCGTTGATTACACTTTGCGCGTCTTTTGCGCCTGATAGGTCTACTACTGCCGCTACTGCTTGTGGCGTGCTTTTGATGTTGTTGACGTCAACTTCTTTTAGATCTCCACCGCTGAATGTGCGGACTATGGTTGACGTGCTTCCTGGCAGCACTGGCGTGCCTAGCATTGTGCTCAGTTGGTAGAGTTGTATTTGATTAAATAGTATAAGTACTGCTGCTATTGCAATTACCCAGACTAATGGTCCGCTGAAGATGTCGTCGTTTTTTGTCATTGTCCCTCTTGCTTTACAAATATTGAAACGCTTCTGGTATATTAAGTTTGCGTTGAATTTGATTTTGCAGGCATTCCGCCTTCTGGCTCGAATACAAGCTTTATGACTTGATTTCTCGCATCTGGTGTTGCCGCAATTATGTAGTCTCTGACTGATGTGCTTGGGACGTCGTTGACGTACATTTTGAGCAATCCTGGCTTGCCGTTGCACAAATCTCCGTTCTTTACGTCCATTATTTTGTCTTTGTCAAACGGAACTTCAATGGCGTCAAAGAATCTTCCGAGTGCTATGTCTTCTTTCTTTGGAATTACTCCTTCTATGTGGATGACGTTGTCATCGTGTGTGTGAAGGAGGTGTATTCCACGGTATGCTTTTCCATGGACGGTGTCGCTTGATTCTGCGCGTGGCAAATCTTTATGTTGCCCGCAGAGGTTTATGTCGACTAGTGCGTGCCAGTGGATTTCTCGTGGCATGTACATTTCTTCTTTTGTGGTCATGAGGTATATTATGCCTATTGCAAAGATAACAAAGACCGCCAATATGATGCCGGTCGTGGTGTAGCTTTTTTTGCGATCGCGTGCTTCTTGTTCTTCCTGTCTTTTGCGATGTTCTGTTTCTTTTGCATGCCTGGCTGCTTCTCTTTTTTCATGACTGGTCATTTCATCGTCCATGGAAACGGGTGATAGCGAAAAGTATAAAAACCTTTACAAAAAGGGTAACAGTATGGTCAATTCTTTCGCACTGCTTTTTGTTGCATATCTTATTTTGTTAGTCAGCGCTGCTGCTTACATGCTTCCTCGCAGAAAGTGGATTGATGAGATGCACGGCATGATGGTTGGCATGACGTTTGGCATGATTGCTGGCTTGGTTACTGCTACTTTGCATGTTCTTCCAACTGGTGATTTCTTATGGGGCGTTATTGGCGGGAGCCTTGTCGGTTTGTTGTTCGGCTTGCCGTTGGGAAGACTTGGCGGCCATTTGGGCGTTATGGAGGGCGTGATTGCTGGCCCGATGGGTGGCATGATGGGTGCCATGCTTGGCCAGATGATGCGTCCGTTTAATGCAGATATTTTCATTCCATTCTTCACCTTAATTATCGCGGCGAGCGTGCTTGGCTTGGTGTACGCAGTGCATTGTGGAATTTGTTGTTGCCAGCCTAAGAAAAAGCCAGAAGTGCCAAAGGGATTCATATCTTTGTGGACAATTCTCGCGTTAGGTGCATTGATCCTAAGTTTGAGTTTGTCGTTCGCAGTCTCTACAAACTACTCACCACAAACTAACAGCCAACAGCCAATAGCTGACAGCCAACCAACAGCCAATAGCCAACCGCCAACAGCCAGCAACCAAGAGCTCAAACTGCCTGCATACCTACAGCAGAAGGAGGATAAAAAAGAAGCGATCTTGAAAGGAAGCGTTCAAGAGGTTGATTTGTTGATGAAGGATTCTGCTTACAGTCCGAACGTGATTGTTGCAAAGAAAGGCATTCCTTTGAGAATCAAAGTTACTGCTGAGGAGTCTGCTGGTTGCGCACGAGAGATTGTCTTTCCTGATTTCAAGATCAGGAAGATCATTCCAGTAGGCGAACTTACAACAATAGAGTTCACTCCAGACAAAGCAGGCACTTTTGTCTACCATTGCTCCATGGACATGGCTCGTGGCAAGCTGGTTGTTGAGTAGTTCGGGCTTTATTGGATGATGCTCACTATTATGTCAAAGCTAATGTGTTCTGAGGAATTCAGAAAAATCCAACTGTTCAACAGCTCATAAAACTGCATAACCAAATACTCAAAGGAATTCTTGAGCAGTACAAACCAACAGAAATTGAAACTTCTGAAGCCGAAAAAATAATTGCGTAGACTTCCATCCCACAATCCAGATAATCTTAATGGGTCGTGATATTATTTTGGTTTTCCTTTGAAACGGCAGGGATTATATCTGCCAAGAATATCAAAGTCCATTCCAGGGTCATTGTCTTCATGCCAAGATTGAACAATATTCCATAGTTGCCTGAGTCTATTGGTAAGTTCAGATTTAATGCCTTGACGGTTTTCGGGCCTTCTTAATTCATTCAGGCGTTGCTCTAGGTCGCTTCCGGGAATAAACTCTGCATCACAGAATACGCCATTGAAGTAAAATGTAGGGTGTTGTGTTTGCAAGGCAATACCTCCATTTTCATATACGACAAGAACAATGTCCTCGCCAAGATAAACTTCGTTGCCATCTCGTTGTGCATTAAGAAAGTATTCGTCGAACTCCATATTGGCGAAACTTCAATAACTGTTTATTAAAATTTCCATTATCATTAAAGACGTTATACGTTTTTCTATGTCTTAATAAAGAGAGCATGTTCACATTCTTTTAACAATTCCAAACGAGTCGCATTCTGGGACGGTCTCGAACTCGCTCTTCTGGTGCTTGGCTTGAGTAGACAGCTTAATTATGAATGGCTGAAAAGTAGATTCAAACCAGATAAAAACTCCTACTTTCCATGCTTTCTTATCGCTTGCCACATTACGAGAAGAACTAGTACTGCAAATGCTATTCCTATCGCGTTTGCTGTTGTGCCGGTGAAGAATGTGTTTTCAACTAGTTTTTCGTTTGTTCTTGTGAAAAAGTCCATTGTCCATGGCAAATATTGGGGTATCGTGACCATGAACACTCTTGTTCCTTGATAGGCAACCATAATAATGCCAACAAGTACCAACAACAAACCTCCAATTATTCCATAAAGGTGTGTGTAAATTGTTCTGCCAAGTATCTTGATGCGTACGTGTTTGCTGGTGAACCATTTTGACAAGTCATATTTGTCAGAAAAATATGAGACCAGAAGCAATGGTGCCGCTACTCCAAGTGCATAAAATGCAAATAATGCTACTGATTTCCAAAGAGCTCCTGCTTGCGCGGAGAGGACTATGACTCCTGCGAGTATTGGCCCCACGCATGGTGTCCAGCCGATTGCGAAGAAGAATCCTAGGAAGAATACTCCCCAGCCGTGGTTTGGTTTGTGTTTGACTTTGAAATCAAATAGTGAGAAGCCTTTGTTTAGCATCAGCATTATGCCAAACAATATCAAGAGCAGTCCTGAAATGATTGCGAAGAATTCTCTGTAGGTGTTGAAGAAGTTTCCAACTAAGCCTGCTATGATGCCGAATATTATGAAAGCGAGCGTCATGCCAAGTGAGAATAAAGATGTCATAAATAGCGCTCTTTTGCGTTCTTTGAATATGTAGCTGAAGAACGCGGGCAGGACGACAAATCCGCATGGTGATGTGAAAGTGATTATTCCTCCGATGAATGCTATCAGAAAGGTTATTGCCAGTCCTATGTTTAGCTCGTGTTCCAGTACTTTTTGCGCTCCTGGTGGGAACTCTAGTGCTGCTGCTAGTCCTACGCAAAGTAGTATCGCGATCAGTATTTTTTTCATTTTACTTCCAAATCAAAATCAATGGTGTGCTGTATATTATAATAGGTGAATTCTATCCACATCCGGTACTTTCCTGGCTTGTCAAATATATGGCGTGTGCTTAGCGTTCCAGGTTTTTCAAGTTCAGGATGTAGGTGGTAGAATTTTTCCAAATCCTTGCTTACAATGATCGCGTGCATTGGTGCAGAATGTGTGAGTTGAAGTGTTAACGGCTGTCCTTGTTTTTCGTAAGAGAATTTGAAGTCTAGTTCTTTGTCTGTTTCGAGCGGGTCGTGTTGAAGGGTTACAGAGTAGTCGTGTATGTTAACCGTGCGATTGCCATTTGCGTGTACTAGCATGGTTGCGATGTGCGCTTCATGAGCATCATGTTTTGGCAATAGCGCGTCATACTCTTCCTTGCTGCAGAGGTGGTTTTTTTCGTCTGGCATGCAGCCATAGCACGTGTTGCCCGTAGGGTGTCCGTCTTTGAGCTCGCTCATTCTCATCCATGCATGATTGTTTTTAGTGCAGAGTTCTTTGTACGATTGCTCTTCTGGCGTCAATGTTGTGCTGCACGCAAGCAGTAGTGTGAGCAGTAATGCGTGTAGTTTCATCAAACCGTTACAACTTGCGTAAAATATTTAAAGCTAATGGTCATTATTTGGCTTATGAAGGAAAAGGTTAGTGATTTTGATGCATTGCTCAGCCCGTTGGAGGGAGATGTACTCGGCATTCTTTGGCCTGATAAGAAGTTGCGCGTTCGCGAGATTCATCAGAAGTTAAAGAGGAAGGTTGCATTGAGCAGTGTTGCTGTAATCCTTGACAGGCTCCATGACAAGGGTATTGTGGCGAGAAAGGTTGAAACTGCGCGTGGAGGCGTGCGTTATATTTATTTCCCAACTCAAGATAAGGCGGAGTTTGAGAAGTCTGTTGTTGAGAAGACTGTCAATCGTTTGATCGAGACTTTTGGCTCGAATGCAGTGTCATATTTCAATGATCGTTTCAAGAGGTGACCATGGTTGTTGATGGCGTGGTAGCGTTACTTACCAATCCAACGAAAATGTTAGTGGTGACTGTTTCGCTTTTGATAGCTATGGCTTCACTTATTGCTTGGAAGCGGTATAACAAGCCATGGCTGTTGTTCGCTCACTTGGTGTTTGTTCTTTCTCCTTTGTTTTACATCGCTTTGTCAGTCAACTGTAGCATGAAGTTTGTTGAGGGCTTGCTTGCTTGGTGTACTTTCGTGTTTGCTAAGGCAATATTGTATGTTTTGCCGTTTGCTTTGTCTTTTGCTTTGATTGGCGGAGTCTTTATTCTGCCGCGCGCGTATCGATTTGTTGGAAAGCCTTTGGACTCGGCATTGTTCAACAAATTGTTGAGGAAGACTGGCATTGTTGCCGAGCTATTTTTGATCAACAAGGGTGTTCCACAAGCGTTCACGTTGGGCAAGAGGGTGTTCGTTTCTGTTGGCATGTTTGATGTGCTTTCGCAGAAAGAGCTGGAAGCGGTTTTGTTGCACGAGCTTCATCATGTAAAATCCGGCGCCTCCTGGAATAAATTCTCCCATGGAATCGTGCGAGCATTTTCACCAATTGCTTGGTTTTCTTCATCTTCTGTTGCGCGAGAGGAAATGGCTGCTGACTCTTTTGCAGCGCGCGTTCAGAAAACGTGGAAGTTTGTGCGTTGCGCGAGGAATAAAGTGCGATGATTCTTGACATTCTTGGCTGGTCTGGTGCTTTTATTATCTTGTTGGCCTTTTGGTTGTTGACTCACAAAGTGGTTCACTCGCATTCTTACACTTACTTGTTGCTTAACTTGTTTGGTGGTGCTTTGTTGTCAATTGAGACTTTCCGCCATGAGTCGTATGCTTCTTTTGTTCTGAACACAATTTGGGTGGTCGTTGCCATTTACGGTCTCGGCTGGGCTCACAAGCGCAAGAGTCCGAAGCTGGAACGCTGATTGCAGAAGGATATTTCAGCAACGAATTTATATATTGCTTCTGCTTTTATCCCCCCTTATGAGTGACCGAATAATCATTGATAAGAAAATCCTTGCTGGAAAACCGATAATTCGAGGGACGCGAATATCCGTGGAATTTATTCTTGAACTTCTTGCCTCTGGCATGACTATTGCGGAGATTCTCAAAAACTACCCTGAACTCAAGCGCGAGGATGTTCTTGCTGCGCTTGCATATGCATCTCGCGTTCTTCGCAACGAAGAGCTCTATGCCGTTGCGCAACTCGCATGAAGTTCCTAACGGATGAAAACGTCGCTGCACTTGTTGTTCAAAGAATACGCGCAGGAGGGTTTGATGTCAAGGATATCAAGGAGGAGCAACTTTCCGGCAGCTCCGATGTTCATGTTCTCTCAATGGCAAAGCGAGAACAGCGAGTGATCATCACCCATGACAAGGATTTCGCTCAAGTATCGTTCTACAAGAAAGTTGGCGTAATTCTCATGCGTTGCCGGCATCAAGATCCAGAAACAGTTTCCTCTGTTCTCCTTCATGTTCTACTATCAGGAGTCCTCAACCAACTCCACGGGAAGATCGCAATTATATCTGAAGACAATATAATCATAAAGTAGATACTGGACACATAAACGGAAGAAGCTGCAGCGTTAGTAAGAATCATTCTTCAACATAAGTCTCGTCGTGGTATTTCTCTTTGAGTGCCCGATACCACGGATCAAAAACGCTAAGCTGTTCTGCGGTTAGACTGTCAAAGCAGAGCCAGAGGCCTGGGTTGATCCGTCCAAATCCAAGGAATAGGGAGTTTTCTGCGCTCTCACCACGGATGGTTACCGCGATATTCGCGCATTGAGGCAAGTAGGCTGCTTTTTTGAGCTCAGGGAACACAAGTTCTTTCAATGTGCGCATTTTTTCTTTATCCCCATCGCGCATGAAAACTTCAACGTGGTTGACTCTGCCTCCTTGGAGGAATGCTTTCATTGCACGCGGAGGTGCATTTCGTAGTGTTTCCGCGCGATAGTTATCGGTCGAGAATCTGCCACCTTCGTGGACTTCAAGCTGAGAATACGAGTTTGGTATAATTCCATGCTCTGAACATTGTGCAAGATATGCATTGACGGCATCTTCACCAGCATCTCGTTCTGGAGGGATGAATCCATTTGCGAAGAAGCGTACCTTAAGCTGCCGCACTGGGCAAGGCAAGGTCTCAAGTGCTTCTTGGAATAGTTCGTGACTTGGTGGCTGTACTCTGTATTCTAATCTGCTCATAAAGAATCGCCGCAAGGTGGGGTTTTTATAGCTTTCGGCACAGTCAGCTTTAAATAGCAATCATTGACTTCTTGTGTGCATGGACGACCTTAAGCTTATCATCCGTAAGTACGCTTTGGATAACGCTCGTAAATACAATGGTGTTCCTAATATGGGGGCTGTTGTTGGTAAATTGATTGGCGAGCGTCCTGAGTTAAAAGCTAATTTGAAGGCGTTAACGCCGGAGATCAAGAATATTTGTGATGAAGTCAAAGTCATTCCTGTTGAACAGCAAATAGAGGAATTGCAAAAGCTTGCTCCTGAACTTTTGGTTGAAAAAAAGGTTGTTGAAGAAAAAAAGCTTAAGCCGTTGCCTAATGCGGTCAAAGGCAAGGTTGTTATGCGTTTAGCTCCAAGTCCGAGTGGTATGCAGCACATCGGTCATGGTGTTGTTTTTTCGTTGAGTCATTTGTATTGCAGGGAGTATGATGGCAAGCTTATTTTGCGTTTTGAGGACACGAATCCTGAGGAGATTTACGAGCCTGCTTACAGGCTTACCGAACAGGATTGGAATTGGATGACCGACAATCATATCCACAAGGTTATCATTCAGAGTGATCGTTTGGAGACTTATTATGATTATATGGAGAAGTTGATCAACAAAGGTCAATCTTATGTTTGCACTTGCTCTGGTGATTTATTTAGGAATTTTGTGATGAAAAAGCAGCCATGTCCTTGCAGGGATTTGTCAATCAAGGAGCAAGTTTCTCGTTGGGATAAGATGTTTGTTGAGTACGAGCCTGGCCAGGCAGTGGTACGAATTAAGACTGACATTAATGATCCGAATCCTGCAATGCGTGACTGGCCTGCTATGCGGATTAATCATAACGTGCACCCAAGAACGAAGGATAAGTATAAAGTTTGGCCTTTGATGAATTTTGCTGTTGCTATTGACGATCATGAGATGGGCGTAACGCACACTATTCGCGGGAAGGATCATATGGATAATGCGAAGCGCCAGCAGCATATTTACAACTTTTTTGGCTGGAATTCTCCAACTCATTCCTATATTGGCAAGATTAATTTTGAGGGTGTTGAGATTAGCAAGCGCAAGATCAAGGCAGCCATTGAGCGTGGCGAGTATGATGACTGGGACGACATTCGTTTGGTTACCTTAGCAGCAATGAAGCGTCGTGGCTTTCAACCTGGTGCTTTCCATCGTTTTGCGATGGACATGGGCATTGGTTTGAATGACAAGGTTGTTCCTGCTGATGATTTTTTCAAGAGTTTGGAGGCTCACAACCGCGACATTATCGACCCTGTAGCGAACAGATACTTTTTCGTTGCAAATCCTGTAAAATTGACTGTTAAAAACGCACCTGAGCAGACTGTCAAACTTCACTTGCATCCCGATTATCATAAGCGTGGCGATCGTTCTTTTAATGCAAACACTGAGTTTTATGTTTCCAAGGATGATCTCAACAAGACGAAGGCAAAGAAGCTTTATCGTCTGATGGATTGTTTGAACTTCCGCAAGGAGGGCAAGGAGTTTATTTTTGACAGCACTGACTACGTTGTGTATCGCGAGCGTGGAGAATCCACCTTACACTGGCTTCCAAGGGATGCTGATAATGTGAACGTTGAAGTGTTGATGACCGACAAGAAATTGATAAAAGGACTGGGCGAAATTGGTTTGAAAGATCTCAAAGCCGGAGACATGGTCCAATTCGAGCGCTTTGGCTTCTGCCGTTTGGACAAGAAGGAGAAGGATAAACTAACATTTTGGTTCGCGCACAAGTAGATTTGAGAACAATAATTCTTATAACTAAGTTCTTGAAAAAGAATCGCATGGCGAACGAGGCATATGCTGCCGCAGGGGTTCATGATGATCTAAAAGAGGGCGCTTCGCGGATCTTTTATGAGGCGGCAAAGCAGACGTGGGAGAATAGAAAGGGTCGTTTAGGTGAAGTGATTGTTCCAACCGATTCTTTTTCTGGTTTGCGAGCAATAAGAGTTGGCAACCTCCCAAAGGGCACGATCATGTCATTGGGGTTTGATGGTGTGGGAACGAAGGTGGAACTTGCGGAGCGTTTGGGGAGTCATGATACGGTGGCATATGATTTGTTTGCGATGGTATGCGATGATGCGGTTGTTCGTGGTGCTGAGCCCGTGTTGGTCGGTTCTATTTTGGATGTGAATCAGTTGAATGGCCCGCAAAAAAATCATTTGAATGTGATCGCGCAGTTAGCTGTAGGGTACGTGCACGCAGCGAGGGATGCGGGTGTTGCTGTGATTAATGGTGAGGTTGCCGAGCTTGGCGCGCGTGTTTCGGGTTATAGTGGTTTCAACTATAATTGGGGCGCAGGGTTAGTGTGGTTTGCGCATGAGGACAAGATGATTACGGGCAAGGAGGTAGTGCCAGGTGATGCAATTGTTGCTTTGCGCGAGAATGGTTTTCGCTCGAACGGGATTTCGCTGGTGCGCAGGACGTTGCGTGATGCGTACGGGATGAACTGGGAAACAACACTAGAGGGTGCTCATTTGGGCGAGTTGGCGCTTACTCCTTCAGTCATTTATTCTGCCGCGGTCGTTGATATGTTTGGGGGCGTTTGGGATGAGCCTCGTGCGAAGCTTCACGCGGTTGCGCACATTACTGGCGGCGGAATTCCTGAGAAGCTGAAACGGGCGTTGCAGCCTTCAGGGTTTGGGGCAACGTTGGGAGGGTTATTTGAGCCACCGCAAGTGATGAAAGACATTCACGATATGGCGCGGATGAGCGAGGAGGATGCGCACAGGACGTGGAATATGGGGAATGGCATGTTATTGGTGACGCCGCAGCCAGAGCAGGTGATTGCAATTGCAAAAAACCGTGGCTTGGAGGCAAAGGTTGCGGGCGAAGTGACGCGACAACAGGGTATTCGGATTCATACTTATCGTGGTGCGCTGTTACAGTTCAAGTGATTAGTTGCTAAATTCCACAATGGTTGGCTTGACAATTCTTAGCCAGTCTTCTCGTTTCATAAGGACTATTTGATAATCACACATAAAAACGCAATCTTTATAAGTATGATTATCATACTAATATGAATGAAAGGCATGGAAGTAGAATTGACAACGGTCGGAGAACGCGGACAGGCTGTTATTCCAAAGTCTATTCGTGATCAGATGCCTGCTCCAAAGGGAACGCTGTTCAGCATAGTGATGGTAGATAAGGATACGTTGGTTTTCCGGCGTGTTGACCGGAAGAAACTCCTGGGCGAATTCCAGAATCTGAGAGCATCCGTGGAGAAGTTGAGCGAGGCGGAGATTGTTGGAGAGATCAAGAAGCGTTAGAGTCATTTTGGACTCGAGCGCGTACGTGGCCGCACTTCTTTCTGAGACGGGCGGTGCTGCCGCTGTCTTCGAGCAAATTGTTCAGCAACGTGTATTCAATTTTTACACCAGAGAGATTATTGAAGAAGTGAAGAGTGTCTTGTCGAGAGAAAAGTTTGGGTTGGACAGAGAAAAGCAGGATCATTTTCTTCATATCATTCAAGAGGTTTCTTATGATATTCAGCAACTGCAGGAATTTGAGATTAGATTGTGTCGCGATCCAAAAGATGATAAGTTTCTTTCGCTTGCAAATCAAATAGATGCTGATTTTTTGGTTTCACTGGATGATGATCTGCTCGTTCTTAAACAAATTGGAAAGACAAAGATCATCACCCCTGGAGAATATCTTTCTCAGGCAAATAAGGCTTGATGAGCGGCATTTGGAGACTTAGTGCAGCATCGCTATTCTTTGCTTCAGCACCGCTATCCGTTTCGCAACGCGTAACAATTGTTCTGGTGTGTGCTTTCTGCTTTTCTTTATTGCTAAATAAATCTTGGTTAGCTTGCTTACATCCTGGTGTAATGCGTTTATTTTTTCTTTTTTGGTTTTGAATTTTTGAACAATTTTTTGCTCAAGCTCTTGCACTCTTTTTTTGCGTTGTTCTTGTGTTTCCAAATATCTTCCTAGCTTGCCTTCTAGTGCTGTGATTTTGTGTTTTAGTTCTGTGTGTACGTGTTCTTCTCCTTGCTGGTGGGTTTGTATGGCTCTTTCGCGTTTTATTGCTTCTGTCATGTGCGTGTCTAGTTCTTTTACGTGCCCACGTAGGGCGTTGGTGTTTAGCTTGCGCATTTGTTTGACTGCTAGTTCTTCCTTGCGATGCCTTAATTGCCTGTTATCTTGTCTTTGGCTTGCGCGTGCTAGGTAGTAGAGAAATAGGCTGCTTTTTACTCGGTCTATAAACATGTCTCCGATGTCTAGCTTGGTCATTGTTTAGAGTCCGAACGTTCTTTTGCGTGGAAGTGGCGGGAGTGGTGGTATGTTGCCTCTTGGTGGCGGCTGGATTCCTGCGCCTTGAAGTGGCATTCCTCCTGGTGGCATTCCTGGCAGTGGAGGCATTCCTGCCGGTGCTGCTGGTGTTGGGAATACTGGTTCTGGCATTCTTGGCTCGTCATGCATGGATGTTGGTCCTTTCACGTCTTTTACCATGTCCGCAAGTGCAAGTATGCCTGATGCTATCTCGCTATTTTGTTCTAGCACCTTGTTCATCTTTTCGAGTAGTGGTCGCATTTTTTCTGCAAAGCTTAGTCCGCCTTCTTCTACTCTCATTTCGTGCGCTGCATCTTCAAAGATGGTTAGCAATTTGTCGAGCTTTGTATTGAGTTCCAGCAAGCTGACGTGCATTTTTTTGCTTGGTGTTACTTCAAATTCTTTTAGTTTGGAGAGTTCTTGTTTTAGCTCTTCTATTTCTTTGTGCGGAAGTAATTCATATTCTTCTTCTTGTGGAGGAACGTCTTCTGGCATGTAAATCACCTTTTTATTGTTGAATGATTTAAATAGAGCTTGGAGGATATATAAAGATTTCCCCACATACTGTACGTTTTCCCTTGCAAAGTTTAGTTAAGCTCGTTTTGGTTAAGAACTCGTATGAGCTTTAAACGATTGTTGGCGTTGTTATGTATGCTTGGTTAGGATCTGGACAGCCAACAGTTCTTATCTTTTTCCTACAACCTGTGTCCTTCTTCCTTCCGCCTTCATCCTGCGCCCTTCGTCCTAATACCTACAACCTAGTACCCAATGCCTAATCCCTAACGTCCTTCATCCTATCTTACATCTCCATTCCGTGGCCGCCGCCCATTGGTGGCATTCCGCCGCCTTTGCTGCTGCCAGCTATGACGTCGTCTATTCGCAGTATCATTTGTGCCACTTCTGATGCAGAACTCAGAGCTTGTGTTTTTATCTTGAGTGGCTCAATTACACCTGCTGCCCATGAATCTACTACTTTTCCTTTGAAGACGTCTATGCCTGCCCACTTCTGCTTCTTATCATGAGCCGCGCGCAACTCAACCAAGATGTCTATTGGGTCCATTCCTGCGTTCTCTGCGAGCGTTCTTGGAATTACTTCGAGTGCTTCAGCAAAAGCCATGACTGCTAGTTGCTCTCTTCCTGTTAGGGTGTCTGAGAACTTGCGTAATTCTTTTGAGACTTCTATTTCTGGCGCTCCTGCTCCTGCCACTACTTTGCCGATTTTGATTGATGCTGCTACGTCTCCTATGGCGTCAGTAAGCGCTCTTTTTGCTTCATCAACAACATGCTCGGTTCCGCCGCGTACCAATATTGTTACTGCCTTTGGGTTTTTGCATCCTGTTACAAAGGTCATTTCTTCGCTGCCGATTTTTTTCTCTTCTACCATACCGGCTGTTCCTAGGTCTTTGCTGTTCAAGTCTTTGATTGACGTCACTACGCGCGCTCCTGTTGCTCTGCTGAGTGCTTCTAAGTCGCTTTTCTTCACCCGTCTTGCTGCGTATATGCCTTTTTTAGCCAGGAAGTGTTGAGCTAAATCATCTATTCCTTTTTGGCAGAAGAGGACGTTTGCGCCGCTTGCTGCTATTTTGTCTGCCATTTCTGACAGTATTTTTTCTTCCTGTGCCAAGAATGCTTGCATTTGTGATGGTTCTGTTATTTCGATTTTTGCGTCTATTTCCGTGTCTTTGATTTCTATTGCGCAATCCAGCAATACGATTTTTGGTGCTTTGATCATTTTTGGCATTTGGGGATGCACTGCTTCTTTTTCTACTACGATTCCTTCAATTAGTTCTGTGTCTTCCACCGAGCCGCCTGTTTTCTTTTCTAGCTTGACATTGTCTCTGTCGAAGTGGATGTGTCCTCCTTCATGTTCGATCACGCGTTTGACTGCTTTGACTGCTATTTCTGAGAGTTTGTCCTTTGCTGATTCTGCTCCCTTGCCTGTTAATGCTGTTCCTGCTATCTTCCGCAATACTGCATCATCTTTGTCGCTCACGTCTTCTGCTATTTTGTTGAGGACTTCTTGTGCTTTTTCTTCTGCTAGTCTGAAGCCGCGCGCGATGACTGTCGGATGCACGTTTTGGTCTAGTAGTTCTTCTGCGCGTCTAAGTAGTTCGCCTGCGATGACAACCGCTGTTGTCGTTCCATCTCCGACTTCTGCTTCTTGTGTCTTTGCTACTTCGACTATCATTTTTGCTGCTGGGTGTTCTACTTGCATCTCTTCAAGGATTGTGACTCCGTCGTTTGTTATGGTGATGTCTCCCATTGAGTCAACGATCATTTTGTCCATGCCTTTTGGCCCTAGTGTTGTGCGAACAGTTTCAGCAACTAGTTTTGCTGCCATTATGTTGTTGCGTTGCGCGTTCTTTCCTGTAGTTCGTTGTGTGCCTTCCGGCAGGATAAAGATTGGTTGTACTTCTTTGGCCATAAAAAACACCTCCAGTGTTTATGTGCTAAAGTGATTTTTATGGTTCCGAAAGCGAAGCTTTCGATACCATGGTGTTCACCCCAGTATTACTATAATCGGAAGCAGGTGGTTTAAAAAGATTATGGGTTTGCGGTTCTTTTTGCCTTGTCAAGCAGTCTTTGTAGTCCGCCTTCTTTCATGATTTTGATTTGCGCGAGGAATGCATAGACTGGCACTTTTTCTGCTTCTGCGTATGCTAATGCGCGGTATCTGTTTGTGCGCTTGAGTTCTGTGCGATTTCCAGTTAATGGATTTTTTACTGTTTCTTCTATTGGTTCTAGGGCAACATATACATCTATACTTGTGCCGTCTGTAAGCTCGCGTATTCCTGCGCAGGGTATGATTGTGTGCTGGTCGTATTTTGGTTGTTTTGATTCTCCTCCTTCTGGTTGGAGTTCTCGTGCTCGTTGGATTAGCGCGTTGCTTACTAGTCCTAGTGCTAATGCTGCATAGTCTGGTTCTGTTTTGCCTATTCCTTGTGCTGCAAGTCGCGCGTTTTGTTCAGTTAGCACGTATTGTACTGGAAGGTGTTGTTTTGCGCGTGCTTCAATTGTTGGTACTGCAAGGCAAAGTGTTCCAGGAGCGCATAGTCTGACTCCTTCGAAGCCATAACGTAATTCGCTGGTTGTTGCAACTTTTCCTTCGTGGATAAGTTGTGCCTGAATATAGGCTCTATCTGCGTCTGCTTTGATTTCTGCAGTGCATGTTGCATCAACTGGTACTGGCAGGTGGAATGTTGTTTGAATGCCGACAAGCTCATGGAAGGGATTATACCTTGTAACTACCGGCCGTGCTAGTCTTTCCAGAATTAGTTCAAGTTGAAAGCCTAGTGCGTAGACGTCGTGGAGTTTGTTTGTGTCTCCTGTTGCTTCCTTGTATGCTCTGCTCATTTCAGGAGCAATAGCTACTTGTGTCTGATGTTGTTCTTCAAACTGGATTTCTTCACTCACAGTCTGCTGCCACAAGGACCTCTTTATAAATTTTATCCTCTATTGATAATTTTTATAAAAGAGGGCTACAATAATGATTATAAACAAGTAAATATTTTGCAAAGAAATGATAATCACACTTACCGGTAAGCCAGGTTCTGGAAAGTCTACTGTTGCTAGGATTGTAGCAAAGGAGCTTGGTTACAAGTTTTTTTCTGCTGGCGATTTGAGAGGCCAGATCGCGATGAAGCACGGGCTGACTATAGACCAGTTGAATGAGGTTGGAAAGAAGGAGATCTGGACTGATAAGGAGTGTGATGATTTGCTAGAAAAGATGGGCAAGACCGAGGATAATATCGTGTTTGACAGCTGGCTTGCGTGGAATTTTATTCCAAACTCTGTGAAGATTTTTCTGGACGTCGATTTACATGAAGCTGCAAGACGGATTTTCGCAAACCAACGGCCTGATGAAGCGCACAAGGATTCCGTTGAAGAAGTGTTTGAAATGATTTCAAAAAGGCTGAACGAGACAGCTGCTCGCTATAAGAAATGGTATAATGTTGACTTTTTGAATCTGAAGAATTATGACCACATTATTGACACAACAAATCTCACACCGGATAAAATAGCCAAAAAGATCATTGATTTGATGAAGGGCAAAGTTTTAAAAAGCAAGTGAGTCCCCCTCGTTCTATGCCGATTAAAAAGAACGATTTTGTCGAGTTGGAATATACTGGCCGTTTGAAGGATTCTAATGAAGTGTTTGATACTACTGATGAGAAAACTGCGAAGGAGTCTAAGATTCATGCGAAGAATGCAATATACCAACCTATTGTTATCTGCGTTGGCGAGGGCCATTTGTTGAAGGGTCTAGATGAGTTTTTGGTTGGCAAGGATGCTGGCAAGTTTTCTGTTGAAATTAAGGCAGACCATGCTTTTGGCAAAAAAGATGCTAGCATGCTGAAAATGTTGCCGACTAACAAGTTTGCTGAACAAGGGATCAAGCCTGTTCCTGGTCTGAGATTAAATATTGACGGCTACGTTGGCATTATCAAGTCTGTTAGTGGTGGCAGAACTGTTGTTGATTTCAACCACCCTCTTGCTGGTCATGATGTTATTTACGAGCTGAAGGTTAACAAGGTTGTTACGGACAAAAAGGTGCAGGTTGAATCCATTCTTAAGGTGCTTTTGGGCATTAGGACAAAGGTTGAAGTTGCTGGCAATAAGGCAAAGGTTGACATTCCAAAGTTGCCTGCTGAAATTTTGGCCGAGCTTTCTAAGAAGGTTAAGGAACTGACAGGTTGTGACGTTGATTACATCCTTCATGAACCAGAGTCAAAAAAAGCAGACGACCATCACGATCATGCTGGACACGACCATAGCGATCCGAATCATAAGCATTGATTCACAATTCTTTTAAGCGCAGATATTATACTTAGCTTATGAAAAAATGGGCGCATTTTGAGTCTGGCAAGCTTGGTGGTTGGAGCAAGTCTTTGCTTCAATCAAAGCGTCGTTCTTTGTTGGAAAGATTGGTGAAGCGTGACGGTTATGCTCCTGTCATTCGGAGGCTGTTGCAGTTGCGCAATGTGACGAAGGATCAGGAGACTGCCAAGAAAGCAACTGCAGACATGTTGCATCTGAAAAAAGTGTTTAGAGAACATCCTGTTGGCAGGAAGCGTGTTTGCTCTTGATGATCGAGCTTTTGTATAAGTGTTCTTGGTATGGTGGGAGTCGTACTATGCTTGCGTTTATTTTTCGTTTTTCCAATTCACACGCTAGCTTGTCTGTGAATGCGTGCTGGTCGTACCCTAGGCAAATAACGTTTGGCTTGTGTTCTTCAAGAACTTTGTATACGTCGTCAAGGTGTCCGAGTACTGCCAGATCTACTTCAGTAGATTGTTTGACTGCAAGCAATCTTTTTTGTTCGTCATGGAGTGTTTGGTGTCCTTTGACTTTTTGTACTGTTTTGTCGCGGGCTACAACTACCACAAGGCGATCGCCATGTTTTTTGGCTTCTGAAAATAGAAACAAGTGTCCTGGATGCAATACATCAAATGTTCCGAATGCCATTACTGTTTTCATTAGCAGTGTATTTTTGGCTTTGTTTAATAATTTCACGCTCCTCGTCCTTCTTCTGAGTTTGTAGTGCGTAGTTAGTAGTCTACATTCTTCAACCTACGTCCTACTGCCTTCATCCTTCCATCTTCTTCCTTCATCCTGCGCCCTACCCACACTACCAACTGCAGGCTAATAGCTAATGTCCAAAAGCCAGCTGCCTGCAACTATATTCTGACTCTCAACAATCCTTAAATAGGCATTGGTTGTTCGTTCTGGTGGGTGTAAAAGGGATGAATTTTATCAAGCCGCAGCAGCCAACGAGTGATCCGAAATTATTGCAAAAACGTACAACTAATCACCCTATTGATACTGAGCTTGAGGAGATGTTGTCCAGGCAGCGAGCGAGCATAAAGGTGGTTGGTTGTGGCGGTGGTGGAAACAACACTATCAATCGTATTGCTGAGGTTGGCATTCAGGGGGCTGAAACTATTGGGATAAACACTGATGCTCAGGACTTGTTGTACACGACTGCTGATAAGAAGATTTTGATCGGTCGTGAACGGACAAAAGGTATGGGTGCTGGTTCTGATCCGAAGTTGGGCGAGGAAGCCGCCAGGGAGAACGAGCACGATATTAAGAATGCCTTGCAGAATGCGGACATGGTTTTCATCACTTGCGGTATGGGTGGTGGGACTGGCACTGGTAGCGCGCCTGTTGTTGCAGAGATTGCGAAAAAGATGGGCGCGTTGACCGTTGGCATTGTTACTATGCCTTTCACGATGGAGGGCAATAGACGGTATGATAATGCTGCTGTTGGTTTGGAGAAATTGCAGCAATGGGTTGATACTTTGATCATGGTTCCGAATGATAAATTGTTGGAGCTTGCTCCTGACTTGCCTTTGCACACTGCGTTTAAGGTTGCTGATGAGATTTTGACTAATGCTGTTAAGGGCATTGCAGAATTGGTCACGAAAGCTGGCTTGGTTAATTTGGACTTCGCTGATATTCGTGCGGTCATGAGCAATGGTGGTGTTGCTTTGATTGGTGTTGGCGAGTCTGACAGCGAGAATAGGGCTGTAGAGGCTGTTGAGAAGGCTATCAACAATCCGTTGTTGGATGTTGACATTACTGGCGCCAGTGGCGCGTTGATTAATGTTGCTGGTAGCAAGGATTTGACTTTGAACGAGGCTCGAAAGGTTGTTGAGACTATTTCTCAGCGCTTGTCTGAGGACGCGAAGATTATTTGGGGCGCGCAGATTTATGAGGATTTAGGAAAGACGTTGAGAACAATGATTATTGTGACTGGCGTGAAGAGTCCTCAGATTTTCGGCAAGGCAAAAAGATTATCAGATGCCACCCAGGAAGAGATTCGTTCTGAGCTTGGCATTGAGTTTGTGGATTAGGCTTTTAAAGAGCCTCTTCTTCTCAGATTGTATGGATATTCCAAATATGTTGACCGGGCTTCGTTTGCTTGTCGCGCCTGTTTCTTACTATGCTGGGTTTGCTGGCAGGCAGGGTTTGTTTCTTGGCGCGTTTTTGGTTGGCGGCATTACTGATGTTGTTGATGGTTTTCTCGCAAGGCGGATGAAGCGTTCTAAGAAGACTGCTGAGTTTGGAAATGTGTTGGATACGTTCATCGACTCTGTTTTTTACCCGTCTGGATTGTTGGTTTACCGTTTTGTTCCTGAGCTTGTGGAGTATTGGGAGTTGGTGCTGGCTGGCTTGCTGGCAATGCTTTTCGGTGTTTTTGTTTCTTGGTGGCGGAAGACCTTGAATACTCCTCATCCTTGGACTAGTAAGCTTGCCACGTTTTCTGGTGTGATGATCGTTTTGTCATCGTTGGGAGGGTTTTTCTCTCCCGTGCTTATTTACATCTTTTTTGTGTTGTGTATTGCTTCAATGACTAGCAGGGTGGTGCAGTGATGTTAGATTGGCTTTTGATAATGATTCCTGCGTACGTTGCTAATATGATTCCTATTCTAGCTCGCAGGATTCCGTGGAATGTTCCTGTTGATTTCGGCATGTCATTTAACAATAAGCGTTTACTCGGATCTAACAAAACTTGGAAGGGTTTGGTTTTGGGTGTTTCTGCAGGAACATTCTCAGGTTGGCTAATAGCCAACAGCTACTGGCCAATAGCAGTTCACCCATTGTTGTGGAGTTTTTTTGTTTCTCTTGGCGCGTTGTTGGGTGACTTGGTGAAGAGTTTTTTCAAGCGTCGTTTGAACATTAAGAGTGGCAAATCTTGGTTTCCGTTTGACCAGGTTGATTTTTCGATTGGCGCGCTGGCTTTGGGCAGTTTTGTTTTCTTTCCAGGCTGGTCTGCCGCCATATTCATCGTTACCGTCAGCGCGTTGGGCCATATTGGAGTTAATCATCTTGCGTACTTCACAGGTATTAGGGGGGAGAAATGGTGAACGGGGCGAATGTCGTGACTCTCGCAAGGATCATTACTATTCCGTTTTTCTTGTTGGCTTTGCGTTTGCCTGATTGGACTTTGGCAACTGTTGTTTTTTGCGTGATTGCTGGTTCTGATGCTTTGGATGGCTGGCTTGCGAGAAGGAGAGGCGCTTCTCGTGCTGGTGCTGTTTTGGATCCTTTGGCTGACAAGTTGTTGATTGCTGCCGCATTGATATTTCTTGTTGGAAGAGGTGTTGATGCGTGGATGGCTTTTGTCATTATAGGAAGAGAATTTATCGTGACTGGCTTGCGCGTTTTGTCTGACAGGATAATTCAGGCTAGCTGGTGGGGCAAGGTCAAGACTATTTCACAAATGTTGGCTGTTGTCATTGTTTTGCTCAAGCTGCCTTATGCCTGGCACGCAATGCTTGTTGCAACCATATTGACTGTCATAAGCGGGGCAGACTATGTTTGGAAGGCACGGAGTGTTTTGAAGAAGTTGTTGTAGCGACCAAATACACATCACTACAGTCTAATAGCCAATGACCAACAGCTAATTGCCAACAGCCAATTTCCTACGTCCTACACACTACTGACTACAACCTACATCCCAATATCTTCATCCTACAACCTTCATCCGTTAGTGTCCCCACTCGCTGTGTCCCCATTGTATGAGAAGGTCTACTCCTAGTCTGTTGACTTCTAATGGCAGGTCGCATGCTCCCCAGCAGCTGCCAAGCCAGATGATTACTTTCGCGCTTGTTTTACTCTGAATGTCTTTGACAATTTCTGCCGCGTATGGCCTGAGTCCTTCTGGTAGTTGTATGCAGACTACTTTTGAGTTTTCTTTCTTTATTTTGTCAACAACCGCGTCAAGCTCTAGATCGTAGTTTTGGAGCATAATTCTCTGTTCGATATGACGCTTCTTAAAGTTTTCGTAGGATTTCCGACAAGACACTGGACACCTGCGCGCAGGGCTTTTAAGTTAGCAAGAGAAATTTCTGAATGTGAAACTCCAAACAGCACCCGTTGATTTTAGCAGCAAAGACCTGGAATACAAAGTAAAAATTCCAAGAGAGCTGTCAAAAGAACTTGCATATTTTCTTGGAATTCTTGTTGGAGACGGGTATGTGAAGCATTACAAACCAAAGAACGACTACCAGATTTATGTTGATGGAAACAAGAATGAATTTAAGTGGTATACTTCCTTCCTGTCTCCGCTGGTAAAATTTCTATTTAACAAATCTCCCACTATCCGATTAACAAAGACAACAGTTCAGCTTGCACTAAGATCGAAAGCGGTCTTTATGTTTCTCACAAAGGTTTGTGGTTTGATGACAAGCCCGAAAACTCATGTTGCTGTACCAATGATTATTTGGAACTGCCCAGAAAGTCTTCAAGGGGCATTTCTGCGTGGGCTTGCAGATACGGACTTTAGCCTGGTTTTTAAGCGCGGGGGAAAATATCCGGTTATTGATTTTTGCACGTGCAGTAAAGAGCTACTCGCAGATGTTGTCAAACTGCTGGCAAAAATTAACTTGCAAGGCCACCAGGGAGTTTATAGAACAGAAAGAAATGGCACACCAATTACGCGGCATTATCTGCAGATCAACGGGAGACCGAATCTCGAGAAATGGATGCACCACATCGGGTTCTCATCTCCAGCACAACTATGTAAATATCAAGAATGGCTCAAGAAAAATGAGCCTGGCAAGGTCGCCCCTGCCAGGCGTGAGCGCCCCCAGCCAGACTCGAACTGGCGACCTATACCGGTTTTAGACGATACGCCCAAAACTTGCGGTGTCTAGCTAAGCTTTTGGTAGATAACAGCATCGTGGCAATGATGAGTTAACATCCTTTGCTCGCACGCTCTACCGGCTGAGCTATGGGGGCACAAGTGCAAGGGACAGGCATGCATTTTTAAAAGTTTCTGTTCGATATCTTTATAAAGGACTGTGCTTTGTTAATCATTGATAAAAGATGGTGCATCGTATTGGAGCGTTGTTGTTGGCTGTTGTTGCAGCTTTTGCTGTTGCTGGCTTTTTGGTGAATTTTGATGTTGTTACAGGCCAATATTATGCAAGTGGTGGCGGTCGTTATTATTATGGCCCTCAGAAGGCTTTGTTGCAGCCGGATGAGGCGTGCACGTATGCTGGGTTTCAACCATTGGATCCTTGGCGTGTTGAGAGCAACGAGTACGGCAATCTCATGAGCGTGTGCCGTGATGGTGGCCAGTACGTTATGGTTCCGTTGTTGCAGACTGTTCTGGTACCGTAAGAATTCTCCGTAAGGTTAATTAAGCACGAATTTGAAGACCTTGTCGATGAACAAGTGCGTTTTTTGCAGTATCGTTTCTGGTGAAAAAGAGGACTTTGTCATTTGGGAGAATGAAAAGTTCATGGCCCTGTTAGAAATAGAGCCTGCAAAGCCTGGACATTGCATGCTTATTCCAAGACAGCATATCGATTATTTTTTTGATTTGGATGACAACCTGTATGCTGAAATGTTTACCACTGCGAAGAAATTGGCTGAACGGTTGAAGGTTGCAATGAATGTCAAAAGGATTGGCATGGCTGTTGTTGGCTTTTCAGTTCCTCATGCGCATTTGCACTTGATTCCTTTGAATAAAGAAAACGAGTTGTTTCCACCATCGTTGTTCACGAAGGCAAATCTCGAAGAACTCAGAATGATGCAGGAAAGAATAAAAGCACAGCTTAAGGACATTTGATTAGTTCTTCATCCTATAACCTTCGTCCTAATACCTACGTCCTTCTTCCTTCCGCCTTCGTCCTACCGCTTGAACTGCCAGATGTGAGTTTTGCCTTGTGGAGGATGTTTTTTCTCCCATACAAGGTACGCAACAATCACAAGTGCTATGAATACCAGTGTTGTTGGTACTAGGAAGTTGAGGTTTGGTTGTTGTTTTGCTTGTGTTGGCAAGTACGCTTGTCCTGCGAGTGCGCGTGGTATTTGAGTGCGTGATGGCGCGGGCTCTGTATAGCTTGGTTGGGTGTATGCTGGTTCTGTGGGCGGTTCTGTGTGTTGTGCAGGAACATATTCTGTTGTTAGTTTTTGCCCGCCTATCTTGCTGAGCTTTAGTTGTGTGAATTGTGCGTTTGCTATGTCGTTTATTGTTATGCTTATGTCGGGTTTTCCATCGCCTGTTGCATCAATTTCTCTGCTTTTGTAGAGTGGAATGGTGACTTGTTGTGGGTTGCTCAAAATGCGCAATGTTGCCTCGTCTTGTCTCATGTCCAGGACTGTAAGTGTGTGTAGGCCATCTTCAAGGACGAATACTATTTTGTCCTGGCGTCGCAAGTATGGTGTTAGGATGCTTTGCGAAGTCATAGTGTAGCTTCTGCTGCGATAGATTACTGCTGGTACGAATGAGTTGCTGCCTCCGCCTTGCCCGCCGCTTGGTGGAATTACTCGTGTTAGCTCTGTTATTGTTACGTTTCTTATTTCTCCGGTTGTGTTGATGTGAGTGACGTTTATTGTGTTGTTGAGGACTCCCGTGACCATTGTAGGGCTTACGGTGAGCGTGATGTTTACTACAAATGTCTGCCCTGGGCTCAGATTTCCTATTAAGAACGTGTTGTTGTCTACAATCGGGAGTGGTTGTGTTGATACCAGTGTTACGTTTGCAGGGTAGAACTCAACAAGTGTTACGTTTATGGCGTCGTTGTCTCCGTTGTTCGTTATGGTTATTCTGTAGTTGAGTTGTTGTCCGCTTATGACTGGATCTGGTATGTCTTGTTTTACAATGTCAACTATTGGGTAACCCAGAACTGTTGTGCTGGTGCTGTTGCTTGTGTTGAACTGGTGTCCAAGCGTGCCGTTCCAGGTTATGTTGTATGTGTTGTTTATTATCGTTCCATTTCCAAATAGTGTTGTTAAGTTCAAACTTATGTTGATTGTGGCGGTTTCATTTGGCGCGAGAGATGTGATAAAGTACGTGCCGTTGCCGCTTGTTGGTGCCGGACTGCTAATGTTGAACAGCGTTCCAGTTGGATAATTTTCAACAATCGTTATGTTGTACGCTACTTCGTCTCCTGTGTTGCGGATGAATATTGTGTAGTTGAGTGTTTTCCCCTTGACTACTGGGTCCGGGTCGTCTGTCTTGTTTGTTGTTATGTTGGGCAGACCGATTACTGTTGTGGTTGTCGTGTTGGTTTGCTCAAAGCTTATGTTGCTTGGTCTCAAATAAGTTATGTTGAATGTGTTTGTTATGAGTGTGTTGTTTGCTGTTGTGAAGTTTACTCTTAGCGTGATGTTTATGGTGAAGCTTGATCCGACTGTTAGATTGCCCATTGCGAAGAAGTTGTTGCCGCTGGTTGCCGGTGGGCTGCTGGTCACGAATGTTGTTTGTGCAGGATATGTTTCAGTTACGTTCAGGCTTACTGCTGTTGTGTTGTCGTTATTTTGGACAAAAATCGTGTAGTTTAACAAGTCTCCTCTTGCTACCGGGTCTGGCCTGTCTGTTTTGCTGAAGGTTAAATTTAGTGGGCTTAGTTCAAATAGCGCCAGCGGACAGTTGAATATTCTGCCGTCTTTCTGTATCTGCCCGTTTGTGCAAAAGTTGTTTGTGACCGTGGCATTGATGATTGTCAGATTTAGTATTGTGCTGTTGGTTATGTTTGAATTCAAGCAGCTACTGTCTACTTCTGATGAATTCATTATGGTGCAGTTGACGTTTCCTGAGCGGACGATGCTGCTGTTAATGATCGTGCTGTTGATCTTGATGCTTTGTAGAAGGTTGCTGTCAGTAATGGTGTCGTTGATTATTGTGCTGTTGATGATATTGCTTCGCACAACTGTGCTCCTGTCACAGAAGCTTTGCACTTCAGTGCTGTTGATGAAGGTGCAGTTGAAATTTGTGCTGTGATTGATGTCTGAATTGTTGATTGTGCTGTCAAGTTTTGTGCTGTTGAATATGCTGCTGTTGCTTATGTTGCTTCCTGTCGTGGTGCTGTTGACTATGCTGAGAATCATTACTCCGCTGCTGTTCAGGCCATCAACACGGTATTCATTGCCTTCTATGCTTACTGTCAGTCCGCCTGCTGTTTGTGGGAAACTTCCTGTAAAGTTTATCCCGTTTGTGCAAGTTTCATTTACTTGCGAGAGGTTGACTGCCACTGGGCATGCCCTGACTCCTAGGTTTCTATGCAAGTCCTTTCTGACGAATAGCGTGTGCGTGCTGCTGATGCTGGCAACGCCGGTAGTATTTACAACAGTATGGGTGTCGTTATACTCTACAAATAGTGCTCTCGCATCTACATCGTTGGTATTGAAATTTCCTGTGAATCTGACGTGTCTTCTGTTGTTTGTGAGATTGATGTACGTTATTGTTTGTGTAGGGTATGTTTCATTGTTGCTTTGGAGTGCACCGTTGATGCTGCCGTTTGCTGTCAGGTTGCTTGCGATTGGTTGTGTTGGGTGGAAGTAACGCGTGACTAGGCCTCCTATGCTGCAACAGACTGTTATGTTGTATGCTTGAGCCGCACTGCAATTTGCAACGTGCGCGTTGGTTGTGTTGCTTAGCGTTGTTATGCACGTGAATCCGTATCCGCAGTTTCCTGCTCCTGTTAGATTGGTGAAACAGTTTATTGCTCCGCTTGTGGCCCCCAGAAAGACTGGTGTGGCGTAAGTTGTTTGTCCCGGCAGGCCGGCATGGGAATTTGTGAAGTTACTCAGGTTGAGTATTGTTGTTCCGCTGTTGTTGAGTATTGTTCCTCCGCTGAGGTCTCTGCAACACACGCTCACGTTATATACCGTCTGGTTTGGAAGTTCTGCGTGGGCGTTTGTGTGGTTGCTCATTCCAAGAATTTTGGTATACCCTCCTGGGCAGCTGTTGTTCGCGAGTTCCACGAACAGACAGCTCATATTTGATGTTGGAAGAATGACTACCGCGCCTGTTATGTTGCCTTGATTTGCAACAAACGCTATTCCTATTGCAACTACAAGTGTTATGAGAAATACTAGGGCGTAATCCTGCGACCTTTTCGTATGTGAAGCGTGCCTTGACAAACGTTTCCCTCTTTATAGAGAACTTTGAATAACCCTTATTTTATCCATTGAATTCAAAGTTCTCTTAGAGGATTTTGACAAAATTGATGGTTTTTCAAAATCCTCTATATACTATTTTAATTGATTTACGAAAGATGAGTATTAAAAGGTTGCGACAACAGAAAGCAGCCCCGGCCAAACGGAGTTTGAGCGTGAGTTGCGAAGAAAAAAAGTGGCCCCGCGGAGATTTGAACTCCGGACCT
>JACQMY010000019.1 GCA_016203305.1 Candidatus Woesearchaeota archaeon | reverse complement strand
GTATGAGGGAGACAGGGGAGCGTGCTGATCTACTTAGGTATCGTCATGCGCTAAAGCAGGCAGGACTGCATGGTCCTTTGGATCTTTCTTTGCGTGGTGGTTATGCAGTGTCTGGCGAAACTGGTTTTCCAGCGTACGGTAAGGGTTTGAACTTGCTTCGTACTGCATGCAAGCGGGACTTGAGAGAGCCGGATGATGATTTGGCGCATCCTTTTTACAATGGCCTTCCTTGTCCGTTGTTGTTTTCAGAAACCTTGGAGGCAAAGCTGGACTGTCAAGATTCAGTATTGTGGAATAATCATTTTGGCACGTTTTCAGGAGTGTTATACAAGGGAGAACGCCCCAATGAGGATGATATAACTGAGTTCAAGATCGTGCCTTTGGCTGTAGAGCTGCTTGGTTTGGGTGATAACGCGTATGTTGAGGTTCCTTTTGATAGGTATGGTGGTGAGGTTTTTAGGACAAACCAGCACAGGTGTAATGCTGTTCTTTCTCCTGAGCAGGCGAGTATTCACTGTCCTTGGCTTGCCGCTGCTGGCTATAATCAGGATTTGCTCGATAGGTTTGTTGCACGAGCAGAAAGGGAAGCTCGACAACGGGGCAATGATTTTAGTAAGTATTTCATGAACTTCTGGGTGCTTGGAAAACGGCCAGAAGTAGACCAGTTGCGGCCGTTGGTGCTGCTCGATGGCGTCGATTCGATTGCGGATGGCAACGACGACGTCAGCAACTATGGCCGTTTCGCTCGTGTGCGTCCGCTATCAGTGCGAGCCGGAGGCGAGCCTCTCGTTTAATAATCAGGCGCGGAGCGCCGCACGCAAATTTTTAAAGTCATGTGTACTAGATGAAGTATGCGCTGGCTTACATTGCTGCTGTTGACAAGCTGCGTCTCAGGCATGACATCCATTCCCATAGAACAAGGCAGCATAGCTGTGTTTTTCTGCGACCAGGTGGATTGTGAGCATCTTCTGTTGGCCGAGAATATTGAGGGGTGTGCCATGTATAATACCGGAACGCTGGGCGCCATGCTTGTAGACCAGGACGTGCAATTAGTCGTCGACGGCGAGCACCGCGTGAAGGGTGCTGTTTCCGAGCGTGGTGAAGGCTTGATGCATAATAAGTTCTGCGTGCTTGGTGGCAAGGTGTGGACTGGCTCTTGGAACCCTTCCCAAAGGATGACTTTGCCAAATAATGCTGTCATAGTCCAGAGTCCGACGATTACTGCTGCTTACCAGGCAGAGCTTGACGAGCTGCTTTCAGGGGTCTTTCATGGTGGTAGAAAGGGATCTGCAAATGCTATTGTTAACGGTTCATTGATCGAGGCATTCTTTTGCCCTGAAGATGGTTGTAAGGACGCTGTTATTAAGGTTTTGAAGGGCGCTCAAAAGTCAGTTCATTTCATGACTTATTCTTTCACAGATGATGATATTGGGAAGCTCGTCGAGCAAAAGGCACGAGAAGGGCTAGACGTAAGAGGGGTTTTTGACCCTCGGAAGGAATCGCATAGCGAGTATGAAAGACTGGCAGCTCTGTCGCGCATCACAAAGGTGCACCATAAGGTGTTTATCGTTGACGGACAGATCTTAGTGACTGGAAGTTATAACCCAACACGGAATGGTGATGAGCAGAATGACGAGAACGTGCTGATCATACATGATGAACGGGTTGCGGAATTGTTTGAGCAGGAGTTCGAAAGGTTATGGAACGAAAGTCAAAAAACGGACGTTGAATAACAATCTTCATCCTTCACCCTTCGTCCTTATACCTAACGCCTAATGCCTACCTAATCAACTCATGCTTCCTTAGAATGTGTTTTAGCTTTTCAAATTCTTGGCTTTGTTTGAATGTTTTTAATTGTTCATCTGGGAGTTGTTTTATCATTCCTAATGTTATTTTCGCTACTTCTTTCATGTCTTGTACTGCTGATTCTGCTTGCATTTGTGCAAGTGTTGTTTCTTCTTTGCGTGATGGCAAGATGCGTTCGAGGAATGTTTGCTTTTTCTCTTCTTTTTCTGGTTCTTCGTATACTTCGACTTCTTGTGGGAGTTCTATTGTTTCTCTCGGTTTTGCCTTTGGCACAAGGCTGGAAAACCATCTTTTGATGTTCCATGACGAGCTTTTGCGCGCGTGCAAGTACTGTTCCAGTTCTCTTTCAAACTCCCCTTTCACCATGATAGCACGTTTAAATTGAGGACATTTAAAAAGCTATGCCCAAACAAGCTTTTTAAGCGCTTTGAAATCCCTTTGCATTCTCTTCTTCATCTTCGGAAACCGCATTGCCGCTGCTGGATGCACTGTTGTGATGACTTTTTTGTCTTTGAGAACTGGTTCATTTCTGAGCGTTTCCGCAGTTTTGCCAAGGAGAACTACTATCTTAGGATTTATGATTGCTAGTTGTCTTAGCAGGTAGGGCTTGCATGCTGTTATTTCGTTTGGTTTTGGCGCCCTGTTTTCTGGCGGGTAGTGTTTCACTATGCTGGTGATAAAGATTTCTTCGCGTTTGAGCCCGATTGACCCTATCATTTTGGTCAAGTACCGTCCTGCCCTTCCGACAAATGGTTTTCCTGTCTGGTCTTCCATTCGTCCTGGGGATTGTCCAATGAAGAATATTTTCGCATCTTTTGGTCCTTCTCCCGGCACTCCGTGAGTTGCATGCTTGTAGAGTGGGCATTTCTTGCACGTGCGAACTTCTTCTGATATGAGTTTGAGTGAATCTGGCACGTGTTAGTAAAGGCAAGCACGGATTATATAGCTATCGCCTTCACCCTTCCGCCTTCATCCTACAACCTGCGTCCTAACACCTAATGCCCAACGCCTACAACCTTCCGCCTTCGTCCTAATACCTATCTATAGAACGTTTCACTGCTCGGTATTTCTTCTTTTGTTCTGTGCCTTACGTCAATGTCTCGTACTTTGTTGCTCGCTAGGCTTTCGTAGTCTTCTCTTTTGATTAGTGCGTTGTTGCTTTTCTGGTCTGCTCGTATTGGCAGCCCGTTTGTCGTGTCAAAGTATAGTTCTAGGTCGCTGAACGCTACCAATAGCACTCTTCTTCCGTCGACGTAGTATTTGTCCTTCTCTGTTCTTGCTGGTGTTTGGTTCAAGTTTGCGAACAGCCAGTCTTCAGGGAGCATGATGTTGTATTTGCTGTAATTGACTGTTAAGGGAAGGTCGTAGAGGTTGTATTGAGCGCATTGCCTGTTCACATAGTCCGTATGGCCTTCACAGTATGCAGTTGCTGTCTTTGTTGTTCTGTCGACATAGACTGTGTCGTAGTAGTAGAATCCTAGTGTTGTTCCGTTGGGCAATGCGATATTTTTGAGTAGGACTAATTTGTCAAGCTTGATTTTGGCTCTTTGCCCTCTTACTAAGTAGTCGTCCTTGTTTCTGATGAACTGGTAGCCTGTTACTTTTTTGGCAAACGTGTCGAGTAGTTGGTACATTATGCCTGACTGTTCTGCCGGCGTTGTTTGTTCTTCTTGGACTGCAGTGGGTGCAACTGGCTGTTCTGCTGGAATCGAAACTGGTTCAGGCGTGACTGGTGTAGGTTCTGTTGCGGGCTGGGCTGTTGGCTCTGATGTTTGCGCGGGTTGTACTTCAGCTGTTGGTTTTGCCACGACTTCGCTTGCTTGTTGTCTTAGTTGTTCTGCCAGCTGTTTTGCCTTGCTTTCTTCGTTGACTTCAGGTGCAGCGCATGCTGCCAGGATTAGTAGTATTAATGCAACACCTGCTTTCATGACGAAAAGGACTGACGAGGGTTATTTAAGCTTTATTGTGCTTGCGTTGGCGTGGTTTTTGCAATGTTCCATAAATATTCGAAGTTGCTACGATACGTTTCTGCTATGTTTTTGTTCTGTATCATGATGGCCGTCACCGGCACTCCCCAAGTTACGATTACTACCTTGTCTCCGTAGACAAAGGTGTTTGTTGGGTTGAACTGTTTTTCCGCAAGGAATCTGTACTCTGTTTTGGACGCGACATCCACCGGAAAACGGAATACGTCTGGTTTGTCAACTGTAATCACGCGTTCCTTGATGCCGTACTTTTTGCAATCTCTGAAGTATTGTAGCATTGCGACGCCAAGGTATTCTTTGTATTTTATGTCGTTTATGCCTGTGACTAGTACTTCTTTTCTCATTTTTATCACGTCGCGCAAAAAGTATTTCATGCCCTCTATGCCTTTGAATACTTCCACTTTTGTGTCTTCCTTGGGCGTCTGCATCAAAGAACGTAGCTCCGGCAGTAATTGCACAACTTCTGTTTCCTGTATGTCTAAATGTTTCCTTTTGTCTTCGAGGTACTGTATGATTTTTTCAGGCGATGTTGCCTGAAAGTGTTTTTTCGCACCCATGTATACAGAAGTGACAAGACCCTTGGTAGTGAGTTGTTCTAACTTGTCATAGACGTGAACGCGGTATATTCCTGTTTTTTTACCCAGGTCATACGCTGTGCTTAATCCTCCCTGAAGCAGGGCAAGATATATTGTAATCTCATTGTCGGTGAGCCCTATTCCCTTGAGAACTGCAATGACTGTTTTGATCATCGTGCCACGTATGAGCGTCTCATTTAAAATCTTTTCGTACCAATATAGTACGACAATACTTAATATACTTGCCAAAAAGTACTCACCTAAGAGTGACGACTAATCTATTGGGAGTCGTGCTCGGAGGCATCATGAAACAACTATTCGGCATTGTTGTGCTTGCACTTTTGCTCGCAGGCTGCACAGAAAAGACAGAAAAGGTTTCCATCGGCTGGGCTGGACCGCTCACAGGAGACTACGCTATCATAGGAATTGAGAATCTCAGAGGAGTCCAGTTGGCTCTCGACGAGCTTAACGACCCTCTTCTGAAGCTAGTGGTCGAGGACGATCAGTTTGACGAGAAAAAGACCTTGACCGCATATCAAAAAATGCGGCAAACAAATGATATTGCTGCCTTGCTGACTGTTACCTATGGTGGAGTACTGGCACTCGGCTCTCAGACAGAAACAGACCAGGTCATAATTATTGACAGCCTTGACACGAACGAGGAGATTGCGCAGGCTGGCGAGGGGGCGTTTGGCATTGGCATTTACGACGAGGGTATTGGTTATTCTCTTGCTGAATTTGCAGCAAATGACCTCAAGAGCCAAGAAGCCGGAATCCTCTACAACAACGTTGACCCATTCGTCTTGCTTGTTGTCCGAGCATTCGAGGAGAAGTACAAGGAACTGACTGGGAAAATGCCTGTGAAAGAGCAATACACCCCAGAAGATAAGGATTTCAGGACTCAGCTGTTGAAGTTGAAGGATGCTGATGCTTTGCTTATCATTGGCTTTGACGAAGCAGGCTTAGCACTCAAACAGGCACGGCAGATTGGCCTTAAATCACCAGCTTTGGCCATCGATACGTCTACCTCAGAGGGATTCAAGAGCAATGCAGGCGAGTCATACGAGGGGCTCTATTTCACCAGTTGGACTCCTGCGGACAAGGCTGCAGAAGCCGCGTTCATATCTAAGTATAAGGCAAAGTTTGGCAAGGAGCCTGACCAGTTGTTGTTTGCAGCTACCGGATACGATGCCATGCATGTCTTGGCAAAGGGCTTGCAGAATGCTGACTACGATGCGCTAAAGCAGCACTTGTACTCTGTGAAGGACTATGAAGGTCTTACTGGAACATTGACTATGAGTCCTGACGGCATTAGCAGGAGCGTCAAGGAAGAAATCCATCAGATCGAGAATGGCGTGCCTGTTAAGGCTGAGTGAACATTTTATTTTTTTGTTTTCATTATCAACAAGGTTTTAATACTTCTCGGCGATTATCACATGCATGGAGCGCTCTGCCGGTATTGTCGTCTTTCACGATAACAAGTATTTGTTGTTGCACTATGAGGCGGGCCATTGGGATTTTCCTAAGGGTCATGTTGAGAAGGACGAATCTGATGAGCAGGCTGCTTTGCGCGAGGTAGAAGAAGAGGCAGGTATTGGTGCCGATATTATTCCTGGTTTTGAGGAAAAGATTGGCTATTTCTATAAGCGGGAGGGTAAGCTCATTCGGAAGGAAGTCGTCTTTTTTGTGGGCAAGGCGAAATCTTCAACTGTCAAGCTTTCCTACGAGCATATTGGTTTTGAATGGCTGCCATTCAAGGAGGCAATCAACCAGTTGACTTACAAGAACGCGAAGGAGGTGTTAAGTAAAGCGGATGCTTTTCTGAAAAATCATGGGCAGTAACAAAGAGATCGCAAACATGTTCTTCGAGATGGCTGATGTTCTGGAGATGAAGGGTGTTGATTGGAAGCCTAATGCTTACAGGAAAGCAGCTCGTTCTTTGGAAAGCCTCGAGCTGCCTGTTGAGCAGGTGTATGCTGAGTCTGGTGTTAAGGGTTTGAGGGAAATTCCTGGTGTTGGGGAGGGTTTGGCTAAGAAGATTGAGGAGTTTCTCAAAACAGGCATGATGAAGGAGTTTGACGAGTTGATAAACAGCATTCCTCGTGGTGTTGAGGAGATGATGCACGTTCCTGGTCTTGGTCCTAAGAAGGTGATGCGTTTATTCAAAGAGCTGAAGATTAGGAACGTTCAGGATTTGGAAAGGGCTGCAAGAGAAGGAAGGTTGAGTAAGCTTCCTGGCTTTGGTGAGAAGAGTGAGCAGGATGTTTTGCGCGGTCTTGGCTTGTTAAAGCAGGGTTCAGAGAGGAAGTTGTTAAGCATTGCGCTGCCGTTGGCAAGGGAGTTTGCTCAGCGCTTGTCGAGGGTTAATGGAGTGATTAGGGCTGAGCCTGCTGGCAGTGTGCGTCGTTTGAAGGAAACTATTGGAGATATTGATATTTTGGTGATCAGCAAAAATTCTGAGCGCGTGATGGACTTTTTCACTGGCATGCCTGAGGTGCAAACCATATTAGCGAAAGGCCAGACGAAGAGTACTGTTATCCTCAAGGATGGCTTGCAGGCAGATGTTCGCGTGTTGGAGGAAAAGAGTTTTGGTGCGGCATTGCAATACTTTACTGGCAGTAAGGAGCATAATGTTGCGTTGCGCCAGTTGGCGATCAAAAAGGGTTTCAAATTGTCAGAATATGGCTTGTTTAGGAAGGATAAATACGTGTGCGGCAGGTCTGAGGAGGAAGTTTATTCCAAGTTGGGCTTGAAATTGGTTCCTCCGGAGTTGCGTGAAAATTCTGGCGAGATCGTAGCCGCTCAGAAAAACAAGCTTCCCAAGTTGTTGTCTTTTGACGCGATGAAAGGAGATTTGCACATGCATTCCAATTGGAGTGATGGCTTGCATTCGATTGAGCAGATGGCGCGTGCCGCGCAGAGCAGAGGCTACAAGTATATCGCTATTACTGATCATTCAAAGAGTGAGCGGATCGCTAATGGCATGGATGAAAAGCGTTTGAAAAGCTATCTTAAGGAGATTGACAAAGTGCAGGAAAAGGTGGACATTCAGATTTTGAAGGGCGCAGAGGTTGACATTCTGCCTGATGGTTCACTGGATTTTGCTGATAATGTACTGAAAGAGTTGGATATTGTTCTTGCTGCAGTGCATTCTCGCTTTAAGAGTTCACGTGAGGAAATGACCAAGCGTATATTGAAAGCATTGGATAACAAGTACGTTAACATTTTAGTGCACCCGACTGGCAGATTGATTAACCAGCGCGAGCCTTACCAGCTTGATTTGGAGAAAGTCATGACAAAAGCAAAGGAGCAGGGTATTGCGTTGGAGTTGGATTGTTATCCAACAAGGCTTGATTTGAAGGATTCTCATGTTCGAATGGCGATCGAGAGGGGTTGTAAGATTTCAATAGATACCGATAGTCATGCTACGGATCATTTGAGGCACATGGAGCTTGGTATTGCCCAGGCCAGAAGGGGTTGGGCCGGTGTGAAGGATGTTATCAATGCTTGGCCGTTGAAGAAGTTGGAAAGGTTTTTAAGAAGGTGAGAATGTATGAGTACTATGAAAGAAGTTCTACGCAACAAGGTTCCTGAAAGTGTTCAGAAGTTGCCTGAGTTCTCTGTTTTTTTGAAGTGGTGCTCTGATGAGAAAATTTCTTCTGTGGATCAGTTGAAGCAGGTGTTTAAAGCTGAGATGGTTGAAACGCAGAAGAAGCTGGATGCTTTGAAGTCTGGTCGAGAGGGGACTAATAATCGTGCGATGCGTCCATTAGCTAAGCATTTGGACTTCATGAAGTTCATGCAGGAAAAGATCGTGAATGAATTGTGATTACTCATTTTTGATGCTGGTGCCGCGCTTTAGGATTAAGACATAAGCGACATCTTCTACTTTTGTCTGCAGAACGCGGTATTCTTGGGAGGGATCCTCGATTCCTTGCTTGGTGATGTAATGCCCAGTGTCGATGGTTGTTCCGTATTCTCCCTCCTCTGTGAAACGCGCATAATAGCCTATTATTCGTTCACCATCTTTTTTGACTATTTCTATTGCAGTGCCATTTGGCAATGCCCGTATTTGGTCGTTGAAAGTCATAATGGCAAAATAGTATAAGCATTACTTAAATTCTTCGTTACCACCTAATGGGCGGAAGCGAGAACTTTTTATATCTCGTACGTATCAGGAACATATGCCAATTTTGAATGCTACAAGGCAGACCATTCTTGCAGTGTCTTTCGAGGAGTGCAGAACTTTTTGGGAGCAAACTCGTGGCATGATGTTTCGCAAGGAAGTCATACCTTTGGTTTTCCATTTCGAGAAAGAACAGACCATCCGCTTGCATTCATGGTTTTGCCCTGGCGCAATGGACCTTGTTTTTCTTAACGATGCCTGGGAGGTTGTTGAGATGCGTTCTGAGTGGGAACCAAAAAGCTCATACCATTCTTTCAGGCCAGCCTTGTTCTTGTTAGAGCTACCTGTTGGCACGATAGCGCAAAGCAAAACAGAAGTTGGCGATGTTGTGCAGATTTTGAAGTAATTTTAGTTGTTGTCTATGCTAAGCACGATATGCTTTTTGTCAGGAACGGATATTGCGATCTGGTTGCCTGGCTTCAGATTCAGGCTTTCAACGACGTGACGGTTGAAATATATGCCAACTCTTCCTTGAGAGAGCTTCACTATCTTTTGCTTAATTTTGAGCGGTGTTTCTTTCGCTTTGAGCTCGGCAATGACCTTTTTTGACGTTTCTGGTTCGAAATCTACATGATCGCATGAAGGACACTGATAGCTCTTCACTTTTTGGTCTGCTCCTTCTACTTTTACTTGTACTTCTTTCATTTGCACTTTACAGTCTGGGCATTTCATTTTGTCACCTTTGCATTGATCACCCAAAGTACGTTGTCTTTGAGCTCGCATAAAAGATAATACCTGTCTGTTTCAATCTCGATCTTGTCTCCTTTCTTACGTTTATTCTTCGTTGTGAAAATGATCTCAACAACCCTGCTCCACGGTATTTCATGTTCATGATGTTCAATGTAATGTTGTGATTTTCTGATCTCGGTGAAATACATAGGTGTCTACAAAAGTGTAGTCAAAACGACTATATAAAGGTTTGCAAAAAACGACAAAAAGTGCTATTATAGCAAATCTCATTAATTTTGGAAGGGATTTTGTGAGATTTGCTATACTAGCAGAACGCACTATTTTTCCATTATTAATGCGCTCTGCTATTATTGATCAACCGAGAATATAGGGACTATTGAAGGGTGAAAGTTACTGATTTTATCTTTCTAGAGAAAATGATTTGTGGATTTCCCATCGTCCGAAATGTTTCTCTCCTCCGACCTGCTTAAGTATAGTTATGTTATCAAACTTACAGTTGAAGTACTTTTCTTTACCGCGTACGTACTCTTGAACTGCATCAAATCTTTCGTTACATTCCTCTGCTATTGTGGAGTGAAAGTGCAAATTTTCGGCATCATACTTATCCCATGGCATCCACTTGATTCTTCTAAGTTCTGAGATTAATTCGAAAAAGACCTTTTTTGCTGCGCCAGATAGCTGAACATTAATAAAGACCACCTTTGGTGGAAACGAACCAAAACCGCCAACGCGAATAGGCTGACTTTTGTGTTTCTTGCAAAATTCCTCAATAATTCTTTCAACTTCGACCATGTCCTCTGTTTCAAACCAGTATTTGATGGTAAAGTGCGTTTGTAAATTCTCTTCCTTAGTGATATTTAAGCCAAATTCTTGATAGATATTACTAACCAATCTTTTCTGGTACGCTGCAACACGTCCTTCTAACAAGCAATGAATAATGTATCGCATGGGCAAGTACAAAAATACCTAGTTGATAAATCTTCTGAGAATTGCAACAAATTTCTCCCCTTTTTAGCTGATTTTAGTTTTCTCCTTTCCACGCGTCAATTAAATGTTTACGCGGTTGTTGAAAATCACATAATTGTCTGCGCCAAATTTCAACACTTATACAAAAAATCAAGTGGGGACGGCGGGATTCCGCCGAAGTGACGTAGATCACGAGACGGGACTGAAAATTCGCAGAATTTTCAGGATGTTCAAATCCCGCAGTTTCTAACAGGTTTGGCACTATGTTCATTCTTGTAAAGTGGGGACGGCGGGATTTGAACCCGAATCTGCCGGGTTGGAGCCGGCCATTCTACCAGATTGAACTACGTCCCCTTATAAAAGAGTTGGAACACAAAGGGTTTAAAAAGCTGATGGCTGGGAAAGGAGGAGTTTCGCTTCTTGTTCGCAGATCGTGTTGAGCATTTGGTGGAATGTTTGGATGAGAAACTGGACAGTTGGGTTTTTTTTGTTGAGTATGTATGTTTGTGTTCTGCCAAGGGTTCTGTGCGGCGTTATAATTTGCTTGTTGATGAGCTCACCAGCAGTGTTGTAAACTGTTGCTTTGTTCATGTTCAGCAGTCGTGCAATGTCCGCTAGCCCATAGTCGGTATTGCTCATTTCAAGAAAGAATTCAAGAATCTTATTTCGATTTGTATGCCCGAATGTTTCGCAAAATATTCCAGTCATAAGTCTTCCTCGATTAGCGCGAGCAGTTCTCTGAGGTATCTGGGATTGAGACTCACGTGGTTTTCTCCAGTGCTTTTCTTCCGTAATATTACCCCCGCCCTGATGCAATTTTCCCATGCTTCGAGTGCCTCCTTTTGTTCTTCGCGTGGAAGATGCTTAAGCCGTTTTGTGATGTTTCTTTCCTCGGTGTGCCGTCCGCCGATGCGCCTGGTGCTATACATGCACCTAATCATGTCCTGAATGTGTTTGTTGACCACGAAAACGACGTTCGTGATTGCATTTATAGACCCATCGACGGAAAAACCGGAAAGTTTACGGATTTTTACGAATAGTTTCTATTAGGAATGCTGGTTTCCGGAATAGTCAAAAGCTCGCGAGTTTTGACTCAGCGTCAGTCCACCACTCATCAATAGAGGAGTGGAATGTCGCGCATTTAAATCTTTTCTTTTATACTCCACGTATAAATTCTTATACACACTATCGACAAAAGCCTTATTAAACTTAAAGCATCACGACAGCTAAAGGAGGTCATATGGTCAAGCGTGTTTTCGTCATTCATTGTTGGGGCGGTTCTCCGCAAGAGCACTGGTATGAGTGGCTTGCTGGCGAGTTGGAGAAGGAGGGTTTCAAGACTTACGTTCCAAGGATGCCTGACACCGAGCATCCAAGGATAGAAGCGTGGGTGCCTTTTTTGGAAAAATTGGTTGGAACTCTTGACAAGGAAACATTCTTTGTTGGCCATAGTATTGGTTGCGCGACTATTTTGCGTTATTTGGAGAATGTTAAGGAAAAGGTTGGTGGTGTTGTTTTGGTTGCTGGCTTTTTTGAGATCACTTGGCCGAATCCTCCTTCGGAAGAGGACATCAAGCTTATGACTCCTTGGCTGAAGCCTTACAATCTTGCGTTTTTGAAAAAGCAGAATATTATCGGTATTTTCTCGGACAATGATCCTTGGATTCCTGTGATGAATGCAGAGTTGTTCAAGCAAAAACTTAACGCAAAAGTTATCGTCGAGCACAAGCAAGGCCATTATAGTGCTGGGATGAAGTCGTTAAGAACCGCGCTGGATTCAGTGTTGGAGTTGGCAAAATGATGCCGCGCGCGTATTATGAAGCTATAGCAACCATGACTGGTTGTATTGTTGGTGCGGGCATTCTTGCTATTCCTTATGTTGTGGTTCGTTCTGGTTTTTGGACTGGTATGTTGGTGTTGTTAGTGCTGGGCTTTGTCACTCTAGTCATACATTTGCTTGCAGGCGAGGTGTCATTGCGTGCTAAGGAATGCCATCAACTGGTTGGTTTGGCCGGCAAGTTTCTTGGTAGGAAGGGAAAGATTGGTATGTTGTTGTCAATGGTTGTTGGCGTGTATGGTGCGTTGGTAGCTTACACTCTTGGTGTTGGTGAGAGTTTGTCTGCTTTGTTTGGTCTTTCTCCTTGGGCGTGGAGTGTTTTATTTTATTTGTTCATGGCTATTGTTTTGCTGGGTGGTTTGCGCGTGCTTGCTGGTTTTGAGTTGTGGGTTGATGCGTTTAAGTTTGTTGTTTTGATTTTAGTGCTAATAGTTTTGTTCTCTTCCTCATCTTTTTCTTCTTCGCGTTGGACTGGTTTTTCGTTTGGAAAATTACTTCTGCCTTATGGTGTGATTTTGTTTTCTTTTTTGGGCACTGCTGCCATTCCCGAAGTACGTGAGGAATTGAAAAAGTGCGCTTTGCTTACTAAGCGAGCATTAATCATTGGCTCTTTGATTCCGATTGCGGCATATGCTTTATTTACTGCTGCGGCTATTGGTGTTTCTGGTGGTTTTACAACTGAGGTTGCTAGTGTTGGATTGAGCAGTTTTGTTGGCCCTGTTGGCTTTTTTCTCTTGCACTTATTCGGAATTGCTGCTATGACTACTGCTTTTGTCGCGTTGGGTTTTGCGTTAAAACAGGTTTACTTGAAGGATTTTAGGCTTCCTGAGCTTGAGGCTTGGTCGTTGGTTGTTGCAGTTCCGGCTATGTTGTTGTTTTTAGGTGCAGGGTTTATTAGAACGTTGGATGTTGCTGGTGCTTTTGCTGGTGGCACTGCAGGGGTGTTGATTGTTGCAATGCATGCTGCTGCGCGCAGGAGGAGTGAGAGAAAGCCAGAGTATTCTATTAGAATTGGAACAATAGGGTATGGGTTTCTGCTTGTTATTTTTGGTATTGGTATGTTATACCAGTTAATTCTGTTTTTGTGAACGTGCCAACCAGATGAGCACTAGAATGAACAGTATTGCGATCAGGAATGTTGCCGTTGGCTTGAATTCTAGCGGGAGCAGTGTTTTTACAACGCGTAACGAGACCGTGTTGCTGCTTATGACTCCTCCTTTGTCGTCGTCTGCGGTGAATTTTGTTTGTTCTTCGCCGCTCCATCCTTTTTGAGGCGTTAGCACTGCTTTGCTGTTAACAAAGTCTACTGTTATGTGTGGCGTCGGTGTCGCCTTATAGTTGAGCGAATCACCATCCGGGTCTTTGAAGTATGATTTTAGCTCAAGCGCGTGTACTGTGTCTTGTTTCCATGTTTGTGGAGGTATTATTCCTAATGGTTGTGGAGTGTTTAATGTTACTGCAATTGCCGCAAGTACTGCTAGAAGGATTATGCCCGCAATAATTTTTCTGCGTGGCGATGGTTTTTTTGGCTTGACTTTGGCATATATTGCGTGCATTCCTGCTGTTGTTTGTGCTGTATAGTGTATGAATTGTTTGTCTTCTCCTACTTTTTCAATAGGGACTGTTTTCCAGGTGTTGTTTCTGTACACTCCAAACCTTATATCTTCAGGTAATGCGTTTATGCTTTTTAGCCATTTTTTGCTTACGCGAAGTGTTGGTGCTAGCTTCACAGATGCGTTTGCTGCTATTCCGAAGCTTTGATACACATATTGTGCAGGTGCTACTGTTGGCTTCCTTTTTTGCACTGTTATCGTGAGGTTTTTGGTTGTCTTGTCTGGAGTTATTGCTAGTTGTGTTATTCCTTTTTTCCAGAGTTTTAGTGTTACGGTTTTTTCTGCGGGGAGTATTTTCCATCTTACAGTTATTTTTTTGGTTCTGATTATGCGTCTTGTGAGAGCGATTGCTAAGAGTAATACTATTCCAACTGCTACGCTTGTTAGGTTTGGCGCAAGGTAGCTCCAGAATAGCGTGGCAAGTGCCAGTATTGCCAGTATTATGACAATTGTTGCTGTTTTCTTCGGGTTTCCTTTGTTCCTTGCCGTAATAATATCTTTGCGCGCAACGACAAGGTATTCTTTGAGGTACTCGCTTTCAACCTGTGATTTCAATCGTGCTTTTATTTTGTCTTCGCGTTCTTTTCTTGCTTGTTCTTCTTGTTCTCGTTTTTCTTTGGATAGTTTTTCTTTTTGCTCAAGTTCTTTTCGTTCTTGTTCTTTGCGTTTTGCTTCTTCTTTTCTTTGTTTTTCTTTTTCTGCTTTTCGTTTTTCGTTTTCTTTTCTTGCTTGCTCTCTTCGTGCTTGCCTTGCTGCTCTTTTTTCAGCCATTTTTTGTTTGATTCGCGCGAGTGTTTCTTTGAACTGTGAGCTGAGCAGGTAGCGAGCCAGGAATACTATTCCTACAATTAGTGCAATGGCTATTATTATGATAAGAATTGTCAATGTTGGGTTTTTCTCGAAGAATGTTGGTGATTTTAGCTTCAGAATTATTTCTTTGGTGTATGTTATTCCTGTTTCTTGCACGCTTGCTGTAAGGGTGAGCGGGTGGTTGTCTTCAGGTGTGCCGTTTATAGGCGTGAGCCGTAACGCGAGTGCAAGGCTTTGGCCTGGTTTTAGTGTTACTGTTCCTGGACTGATACTTGCCCAGCTTGGACCATCTATTGTTAGTGTGTATGTTGTTTGTCTGTCTCCTATGTTTCGGATGGTGAGCTCTGCTGTGTTGTCTCCATAATCGGTTCGTATAGTGTTTATGCCTGGCGCGAGTTCTGCGATGTCCGTGGCTGTTAATATGAATTCAAGCGGGATCTCTTTTTGCTGCTTGCTTTTCTCGGTTTCAATTGTTAGTGTTAATGGAAAGTTGCCTGATTGCGTGCAGTCATCTGGCGTTACGCTTACTTCAAAGGTTTTGCTTTGTTTTGGGAGTATGACGAGGTTTTGCTGGCCTACGTGTACGTTAGGATGGCCTTCTGCTTCTACTGTGTAGAGTTCTGTAAAGTTTGCTGGGTTGTTTACTGTTATTGGATATGTTGCTGTTTCACATGGAGGGATGACGTTGCTTTGTGTTTCGATTGTTAGGTTTATCGTGTCTGGGAAGCTGACTAGAATTTCTTGGCTGAGGACTTTCTCGTCTGTTCCGTCGTTAAAGAATATGTCTAGGTTGTACGTGTCAGGAGCCGCACTACATGGTATTGCGTAGAATGTTTGTATTATTGCTGCTTGGCTTGGTTGTAAACCAAAATTTATAGTGCTGAACGTTACAAAGTCTGATGCTGACCCGTCAACTGAGATTTCGTAATCGCGCTGCTCGTTGTCTAGGTTTTGTATTGTTATGTTGCGGCTGTGGCTCGTGCATGGCTCAACTGCCAGGTTTGTTTCGCCGAATGCGTTATAGTCAGCGCTTACGCTCGTAAGAATGAGCAATGATAGGAATAAAAAAATGTAGCGCTTCATACGCATTGCCTTAGTAGTAATTTTCCGTCTGTTCCTTGCCACGCAAGTGTGCTACGCCGATTACGACGCCCAGCACTACGAGGAGTGCGACAAGGATGACGAGGACTACTTCAAGTACGTCAGATGCGCTTGTTGGTGCTGCTTGTACGTTCGTGGTGAGCGTTAGCTGTTGTGTGCTGTCTTTGCTCGCCACTGTTGCTACAATGCTATGCGCGCCAGTAAGTGCTTCTTCGCCAACTTGAACGTTGACAAATGCTGTTTGCGTTTGGCCTGCAGGCATTACCATTGTGCTGGTTGGCGTTATTGTCACGCTTGCCCAGTCCGTGCTTGGCACTGTTATGGTGAACGTTTTGCTTGTTCTTCCTGCGTTTGTTATGGTGACCGGATAAACTACTGTTTGTCCTGGTTGCGCGTTTTGCAGCTGGTTTCCTAGCGTTATGCTTGTCTGTTGCTTATTCTCTACACACGTGTCGTCTTCGAGCACAGTTATGGTTTTGCGCTCGCTGACTTTTTTGTGCCTGTTTAGGAATTCTACTTCAACTAGTGCATCGTAGGTTCCTGGCTTTGCGCACTTTGGTATGCGTAGGAATATTTCCTCTGTTTCTTCCTCTTCGTCTTCATCATCGATTTCTTCGATGTATTGTGTGCCGCTGATGCCGAGTCCCGGTATGCTTACTGTTACTCGGACGTCTTGCTGTGTCTTTTCTCCTTTGTTTTCAATGCGGACTTTTGCTAGCAATGCGCTTCCTGCGCGTACTGCATTGCTCGGGTTGAAGACTACGTCGTCGATGCGTACCGCGTTTCTCGGCACGTCTATCTTGAGGTTGAATTCTTCCACTAGTGCTTGGTTGAATCGGTCGCTGAAGACTACTCTTAACTTGTAGTTATCGCGCTCTACTTCATCCGGTATTCTGATCTTGAGCTTTTTTACGTATGTGACGTTTTCTTCTGCGTCAAAAAGAGGGGTTGTGTCTTCGATGTCTTCTGTGTCGCTGAATTCGTATCCTGCGATAAAGACTCTGATTTCGAGGTTGTCAACGTCTGCGTAGGGGGTTAGTCTTACGCGGACTTCGTATTCTTCTCCACGCTCGAGGCTTAGCCTGTTTTCGTTGTCTGAATCTAGAACCGTGTCGTCAATTTCTACTTCATCGATGTCAATTGGTACTTCTGCTGCTGCGGCAGAGACTATTGTTGCAAAAACGAGCATTGCCGCGATGATTGCGTGAATTGCTTTCATATTATTTACCCCCTGTTTGTCTGACGAAACGGAAAGCCCTATTAAAGTTTTTCCATCCTTCAGTAGTCTTATTGTATATTCACTGAACAGTGACAATTAAGTATATAAAGCTTTCGGTCTTAATACTCGAGGATTTCAATTTCTCGATGAATAACCCTGTGTACACTGTCCCCGTCGATGGTGACGCGAACAGTGTACGTTCCTGGCTCTGCATCCTCTGGAATCTCGAGCACCAAGGTTCTGCTGACGTCTTTGTGGACGCGGATGTCAATAGGCCCTACGCTTGGTGACCTTATGCCTAGCTCTGGAATCGTGACTTTTGCTTTGACGTCGTCAAGCTTGTCATTTCCATCGTTCTCAAACGATAGTGTGACTGTAATTGTTTCTCCCTGTTGTGCATAGTCTGGGAGCGCGATGGTCGCAACATGAACGTTCTTGTCAATGTCTGGCTGCTCGTCTTTTGAGCCGGTAACAAAAGCGTCAACAGTTACATTTATCGTGAATGATTGCCTTACTGTTGCTTTACCGTCGCTGACTGCAAGGGTTACTGGGTTTTCTCCACGCTGTCTGCCGCTTGGCACCCAGTCAAGGAATGCTACTGTTACTCTTGGGTCTCTGATGTAAAAGAAGCATTCATCGTCGTCTTCATTTGCGAATGAAACAATAAAGTTGGCTCTGTCTGCAAGCACATTATCAGAGCCTTCTTGTGCGTTGAAACGTTGGCCGTTTACTATAACATCGCAAGTTTCATCGTCAACATCATTGAGTGTGATTGAGTAAGTTGTTCCTGCAAGGCTCGTGAATTCTTCTTGTTCATCTTCTTCAACTATTTCCCATAGCACGACTGCGTTGCTGAACACGTCGTTTATTTCCATGCCGTCTGGTGCTTGCTCGAGTGAGAACCTGATTGCATCTGCATCTGCGTCAAATACCATTACGCGGTAAGTATAAGGTCTTCCAACAGTTGCATCTGTGACCGGCTGTGTTAGAATAATTGGAACGTTGTTTATTGGCTGTGGCTGAGGTGGTGGAGGCGGTGGCGGGACATCGCCAACATTGAATATGGTTATTTGTATGGTTTCGCTGTCTGTTGCTCCTTTGCTGTCAGCGACTGTGAATGTTACTGTATACGAACCAGCTTGGCTCAGGTCTGGTGTCCAGCTGAATGTTTGTCCTGAGAAACTTGCTCCTGCTGGAATGTTGGCTGCTGTGAATGTCAATGGGTCGTTGTCTGCGTCTGTTGCCGTGATTGTGAACTGTAAGAATTGTCCTTCGTTGACTGCTTTATTACCTATTGATGCTAGAACTGGCGCGTTGTTGGTTGGCTGTGGCGGGTTTTGTGGCTGCGGAGTCCAATCGTTTTGGTTGTCTTGCGGATCATTGTTCCAGTCGCTGCCTGGTGGATTGCTCCAGTCATTGCCGAAATCAGTGTTTCCGTTGTCTCCTGAATTCCAGTCATTGCCCCAGTCAGTGGATCCCCCTGAGTCACTGCCTGCACTTCCAGAATCGCCCCAATCGCTTCCAGCTGATCCTGAGTCTCCCCAGTCGCTGCCTGCGCTGCCAGAATCGCCCCAGTCGCTACCTGCTGATCCTGAATCACCCCAATCACTGCCCGCACTTCCTGAGTCTCCCCAGTCGTCAGCTGTTGCTAGGGGCGCGATTAGTAAAAACAACAATACAAAAAGTGTTTTGACGTTTTTTATGTTCATCGTCTTCCGGCGCGGCCGTAAAGTCCAAGCTGTCCTGCAACTAGTATCTCTCGGTGAATGTCTGCTGGTGCGCGCACGACTTGTCCGTCTGCTGCGCGTTGCATGAGTCCGCTTCTTACAAGTGCATCATAGCCGCGTACTAGTCCTAGGCTTGCGAAGTTGCGATCGAGTTCTGCATCGTATTGAGCATCTGTTACGCGTCTCTCGCCTTCTGCGTCTACTGCTCCTGCTACAAAGTTGGTTGGCTGCTCTGCGAGCATTTCAAGAGCTTTGTCAACAGGCAGTAAGCCCTGTTCTACTGCGCGTGCTGTGTTTGCCGCTGTCATGCGCACGAGTGGTCTCGAGATGCCCATTTCGCGCAGTCTGCCGCTTGCTCTTACTTCGCGCACGCCGAGATAGACTGTTATGCCTTCTCCTTCGTCGCTTCTTAGGTAGACTGTTACTGCTGCTTTTGCGCGTGCAGTGAAATCATCTGCTAGCCTGCCTTCACGTGCTCTGCGTTGGTATTCTCTTGCCAAGAGTGCGAATCTTCCATTGTCAGAGTCTGCGTATGCTTCTCTGGCTTGTAGCATGTCTCGTGCTTGTTCTGCGCGTTCTCTGCCGACGTAAACTACTGTTCCGTCTTCGAGTTGTGCGAAAAGGTCGCTTTTTGCCGGGCTTGCATTTTTGCCTGCTATTTCTTGGTTGTTTTCTCCAAGTAGTTGTCCTTCGAACAAGCGTTGTATGCGTTTGCCGCCAAGTGTTGTGCCGCCGACTGTTCTTTCGAGTTCTTCTCGGTATGCTGTCGTTCCTGGCATGTTTGCTAGGCGTGTGCTTTCTACAAAGCCTCCGCCTGCTGTTTGCCCGTTTGCGAACGTGCCGGTTGTGACGTACGCGATGCTGCCGGTTCGTGCCATGTTGACTGCTGGCAGTCTTACCATTCCGGTTCTGTTGCGGGTTCCGTCTGCTCCGGTTGTGACTTCCCATTCTGCGCCGTTGGTTCTTATGTAGACTTCTCCGTTTGGCATGCTGGACGGGTTTGTGTTACTGCCTGTTAGGTCTACTAGGAAGTTGCTTCCATCTTGGAATACTGTTATTCCTGGGACTGTGCTGTACGCCGCTGCCCATTTTCTAACGTCGTTTCCGCGGAGTGCTTTGAAGTGGTCAACCATGACTAGGTCTCTTACTTCTGCCAATCCGTGTATGAACTGTGGCGTTGAAACAGGAACTCCGTTGACTATTTGTACGGCCATGTTAAAGTAGCCTGTCACGTGTGGGCTGTTTGCTGGTTGTGTGCTGATTGCAAAGCTTAGCACTCCTACGCGTTGTTCAAGGCTTAGTTGTCCGTCGCCGAGCGCGTTGGCTGCTTGCTGCCTTACTGCGTTTGGCGAAGTGTCTTTCTGGATGTTGTTTCTGTATTGTATTGCCCTGCTCAGGGTTGTTACGTCTGCAACGCTTGCAACTGGTGGCACCGGCAGAACAGGCGGCACTGGTGGTGCTGGTGCTACTGGCGGAGTGCTTGGCGCCGTTAGCATTTGGTATCCAACTACTGATAATGGAACCGCTACTGCGGTTGCGATTAAGGCTGCAAGGCAACCGCTGTTTGACGGTTGTCGTGGCGGTAGCACTCCTGGCACGAATGGTGGCACTGGTGGAACTGGAGGTAATACTCCTGGCGGAGGTGGAACAAATGGTGGTATGACTCCCCCTGGCGGTGCTGCCGGTGGCTGTGCAGGTGGTTGTCCTGCTGCAGGAGGTTTTCCTGGTCCTGGCACTGGCATGATCTTGATTGGCTGGTCGCCCGGCGCTGCTGGAGGCTGAACCGGTAGTTTGATTGGCGCATCTTCTGGTTTTCCGGCTGGCTGAGTGACCTTTGGTGGTGCGTTTTGACCTTCGCCTAGTGCCTCTTTTGCATCCTTGACTAGTTTTTCTGCCAGGCCTTCAATAACGGTCTTAATTTCTTTTACATCACCCTTAACGTCTTTGAGTCCTTCTGCGACAGCATCAATTGCTACTTGGTCGCCAACTTTTGGCGCTGCTGGATCTGGAACTGGTGCAGGTGCTGCTGGTGCAACTGGTGCTGCTGGAGCTACTTGAGGTGCTAATCCAAAACTCGGAACTGCTGGTCCCGCAGGTGCAGGGGCAATAGGCGCTACTGGATCAACTGGTGCAGCTGAATAAACCATATCACATGCGTAGTCTACGAGGCGTCCTTTGAGGTCTCTGTTTCGGAGTGCTGCGTCTTGTACTTGACGTACGCGCATTGCTAGTGTTTCGTCTTCTGACATTTTTTGGTTCCAATCTGGGCTGTGACGTGCATTCCATTGTTCGTTTGAAACGTATTTGTTGCCTTCGCGTTCTCTGTCTTTGCCCCAAAGATCTGGGAAGAGAGGAACTTTTCTGTCTGTTGATCTGCTTGGTTCTGCAAGGATTCTGTCGTCAAGAACTAGATTTCCATGACTATCAAATTTGAGTGCGCCGAAAATTACTGTTTTTGCTGGATCCATTTTGTAAACCCTCCGTTGAAAGGTACTTTCAATCACTGGCAGATAGCAACTATTTAAAAGTTACTATCCTCGAGTAGAGAACCTTTTATTCTCTACTAAAATGAAAAATATTATTTGAAGCGCAAGACTATGCCTGCTTCTGCTGTTGCATTGTCTGGCTTGTGTGCGTGTCTGTTGTGCTCGTATCCCAAGTCAACATAGAATGCCAACGCGCCGCCATCGCTCTCATTTACAACTTGGTACAATCTGCCGTTTACTCGGTATATGTTTAGCGTTTGGCTTCTGCCTGGTCTTTGTCTTCCTTGGCCGTCGCGGAATCCTGCTCCTTCGAATTCTTTTTCTTGTTCGCCGCCAGTGTAACTGCCGCCTAGGCGTACGTTGCCGCTTGGCCAGTATAGCACGATTGCTCCGCCTGCGCGGTGTTGCGTGCTTGTTTCGACTTCTTCTGCTGGCTGGTTGTTTCGCATTCCTTCGCGCCTGCGTCGTTGCATACGGAAACCGCCGTTTGCGAGTAGTGCTAGTCCGACGTCATTTCCATGTCCAAGGTCAAGGCTTGCTTGAGCGTCAAGGGTGTAACCGTCGACTGCAAGGCTTAGTCGTCTTCCTCTTCCATCTCTTACTGCGCTTTGGCCTAGACCTGCATCAAGTTGCACTGTTCCGTCTAGTTTTAGTTGGAATGGTCCGCCGATTAGTAGTGCTCCGCCGCCGAGGTTGAAGGTTCCGTCTTTCAAATCTACTGGGTTGCCCAATCTGTTGGTGTACTCAAATCCTGCTGTGCCGTAAACAAGAAGTTCTGGGCTTCCGTAGAACCATCTGCCGTCTCTTCCGCCGACGATGCTTACTCCTGGTTGGAATGAAACATTGCCGTGTGCGAAATCAAATTTGTTGTCTTCTCCCAGGTTGTGTGCTCCGCCGTCTGCTCCTGCAAATAGTCCTAGATGTATTCTGTCTGCTGGTCTTAACCTGAGTGCAACATCAAGGTCTCCGACTGCTGAGTCAAGGTCTCCGAATCCTCTTAATTGTACACTGTTTATTCCTCTTTCGCTTAGGAGTCCAAAATGCGGCCTTCGCAAGTTGTCATCGAGGCTTATGCGATCGTTTGCTGGATTGCGTGGTGGATTTGCAGTATCTGCTGGTGCCGGCGCAGTTGGTCTTGGCACTGGATCTCTGCCTGGTAGTGGGAATTCTTGTGCGATTACTGGTGTTGACATGCCTACTGCAAGTGCTGTTGGAAGAAGAATTCTGTCACGAACTGTTTGGTATACGCTGGAAAAAGCATCTTTGATCATTTTGTTACCCCCGAGTGGTATTAATACACTGTTATCATGAATACTTCTATTTAAGCTTTTCTATATGTTACTACTCAGAAGTTAACTCACTTATTTGTCCCCAAATGCTTCATTTCTGGCCGCTTCTTTCGCGGACAAAACGGTTTAATGCGTCGTTAGGATCTGGAGGCGGTGCGCGTTCTGGTTCAGGTCGTCCAACCGCACGGATGCCTGCTTCTGCTGCACCAAGACGTCTGTTTTGTTCTGCTTCACGTGCTGCTTCTTCTCTTTTGTAAGCGTCAAGTGCTGTTGCTGCTGCGTCCCTGACTGCAGTAACAGAACCAACTCGTGCTATGCTTTCGCTGTCTAGCCCTGCGACTGTTCCATTTGTGTATGCGCGTCCTGCAACGTCTAATCTGTCTGCATATGCTCTTGCATCACGCTCTGCTTGTTCTGCTCGTGCTGTTGCGCGTCCTTCTGCTGCCGCAGTTTCTCCTGCAAGCCCTGCATCCTCTCGAGTTACATGTCCATAGACGTCTGCAAGGTCTCGATTATGTTGGTCTTCAAGCAGTGTTAGTCCGTACGCAAATGCTCCTGATCTTTGGTCTTGTTCTGCTTGTCGTCTGCGTAAAGTGCCCATTTCGCTTTCAAGACGACCGATTGTTTTCACTGCTGAGCTCAATGTTGCAATTGCACTTGTGAGGTCTGCAACAGTCTGGCCATGTCTTGTTTTGAGCGCGTCGTGTGTTGCTGTGCTTACGCACGCTGCCAGTCCTCCGAGGAATGGAATTACTAGTATGCCTGATGCGCGTCGTGATGACACTCGTGCGGTTACTGATTCATACGCACGTCGTGCTATATTTGCCAGATAGCCCATCATGTTAGTTTGGCCCTCCGCCGGGGAATTCTCGCCCGCGTGCTCTGTAATGTTCTCTATATAATGTGTCTCTTCGTCTGCACCAGGTTGTGAGGTATGCTGCGCGTTGGTCGCGGTTGTGTGCTGGGTCCACCATGTATGCGCGTAGTTCTTCAACCAGTGTGCGTGCTGCTTGGTTGTTTTGGTAGAACATGCGCCAGCTTCTTAATTGTCGTTCTCTTTCGTTTCTGTCCGTGCGTTCTATGGATTCGACACGGCCAGTTAGTCCTGCAATTAATCCGCTCTGTTCTCCGTCTAATACTCTGTCTTGGTAAATGCCTGTTGGTCTTCCATCAGGTGGTCCTGCCGCTTCTCCTATGAGTCGTCTGAACTCTTCAAGTGCCAAGCCTGTGGTGCCAACGAAGTCTACGGTTTCCCGTCTGGCTTTTCCCATTGCGTCCAGTTCTGGCCTTACTTCGCGTTTAAATGCTGTACGGTAGTCTTCCATGATTCTCCTATGAAGGGCTTCATCGTCTCTGAGCTCAACATAGCCGACTGTTATCTTGACTGTTGCCAGTTCTCTTTCTAGTGCTGCTTTTTCTTCGTCTAGACGAGCAATTGTTCTCGACGCGCTTTGTATGAACGCCACACTGCTGGTTACAAATGCAGTGTGAGCTGCTTGGGAATCATCATAATCTTTGCGCAGTGTGCGTAATTGTTCTCCCCAACTGCACCCCATTAATCCAATACCTAGTGCGAGAATTGCTGCACGCACGCGTCCTTGAAGACTAAAGAGTTGCATATTCGTGCTTGCAAGAGTGTTTTATAAAAACCTTTCGAATTATACCACTATTCAATGATGAACTGGGGAAATGTTTATATAATATAGTGTTTGCCGCAGCTTATGCCAGACGATCCATTGGGCTTTCTTGCAGAATACGAACCAGAAGGATATGTAGATTTGCCACCAGAAGCAGCTCCAGATCCAGCAGCACCAGTTGTTCCAAAAGGCGAGCGTTTTATTGTTGGCCAGCTACCAAGTATTCACGACCCTGATTTTATTGGCCCAATTCCTGATCCAAGTCCAGCTACTGCTGCCGATCCTTATGCAGAAATGGCAGCACGACTTCTTGGCGGTGCTCCAGAGCCTTTTCAACCACAAGCACATGTTGCACCACCCGCTCTCGACGCGACAATTAACCTTCCTGCTCCTGGCGCGCCTGCAACCTCTGCACCAACTGGTTTGGATGGAAAAATTGATGGATTAGAAGATTTTGAGCCTCCGGTCTTATTGAGCGAGGGTTTTGTACCGGCTGCTCCAACAGGCCCGCCTATTACTCAAGTCGTTAAGGATGAGAATGCTGATTCTACAATGCCGACCGTGAATCAACCGTCAAGAATTCCTAAGAGGGTTGAAGGTGAAGCACAAACCATAATTGATTCAGAGGGTCCTGCCGCGCATAGTCCTACAGTTGATGTTCCTGCTCCGAAGGGGACGCAGAAGCCTGAACCACGGCAGCCATCTCCTGCGGAGCTCTTGCAGGGTGGCGAGACCATTGGGAACTACCTAATTATAGATGCGAACGGACCAAAGGAAGAGGACGGCAAGCGTCGGAAGCCGCACGCGTATGTGAAGAGGGGAGGAATGGGTGTCGTTTACTTGGCAAAACACAAAACGTTAGAAAGACCTGCCGCTTTAAAGTTCTTGATGAATGAACAGAAGGATCCTGATTTGGAACAGAAGTTCTTGGGCGAGGCACGAGCGATGTGTGAAGTAAGCCACCCAAACATTTGTCACGTGCACGATGTCATTGAATGGAATGGATTGAAAGTTATCGCGATGGAATACTTACCAGGTGGAGATTTGGAGAAGTTGCTTGAGAAGCAGGAAGGACATGCCGTCAAGACGGATTCTAGCAGACGCACTTCTCGTTTTGTGCCAGCCATGGCAAGAGCGATTGTTATCCCTGAAGACGATTCTCCAAAGCAGTACTTGAGAGGTGGGGACGAACTAACTGAACGTGACACTGCAAAGTTGGGGATGATTCTTGCGCAGGCATTTAGTGAAGCACACAAGAGTGGATTGGTGCACCGTGATATTAAGCCGGAGAATATAATGTTCAAGGACGAATATCACAAACACCCGATGGTGGTGGATTTTGGTTTGGCATTGCTCGTTCAGCAGGAGTTGACAGAGGAGGAAAGGAAGAATATCAGGGGCGCGCTTATCGGAACTCCGCAGTATATGGCGCCCGAGCAGGCAATGGGTGATAACGAGCGGATTAATGCAACGACTGATGTGTATCAGTTGGGCGCGTTGATGTACCGTATACTTGCAGGGCATTTGCCCTATCAGCATGCTGAAAAAGCAAAGGATCTCGTCGAGCTGTTGAAGCGTGTAATCGAAGCTCCGCTAAAACCTGCGCACGTGGTGAATCCAGGTGTTGATAAGGGACTTTCGATGATTATCTCGAAGATGATGTCAAAAGAGCAGAAGGATCGATACCAATCAATGGATGATGTTTCGAAAGCACTAGAAGAATGGCTGGAAGGAGGTCCGACCTATCGTTGGATGAAGCGTAATCCCGGAAAGTTCGCAACAGTAATAGCTACAGGTGTGCTTGGAATTGCTGCCACAGTGTATGGTCTTTTCCAGTGGGGCGAGACGCGCCGAATCCGTCGTGAAGCAATGGATGTCGCAGCCGTCGCTAGAGGTCAATATGATGGTTTGTCTGCTGATCTTGCGCGTGTGCATTCTGCGAACGTTGCGCCTATCGAAGCAGCTATCGCTCAGGCGGGCAGTGCTTCTTCAGAGGTTGATGCTTGGGTTCGTCGTGCTAGAAGTGCTGAGAGTGCTGATGCCCGCGCACAACTTGAAGGGGTACGCAGGAACTTGGATGCTCTGCTGACGCGCGAGCAGAACATGAAGCGTGCAGAGGAACTCATGCCGAGGTATCGTGCTGCTGTCCAGGACTATAGGTTTGCCGAGGCTGCTGAGCATGTGCAGTTGGCGTTTGAATATGCGCCTAGTGTTGTGGCTGTTGAAGCGTCTTTGCAGTTGGGCGTTCCTCGTCCAGAGAGTGCTGAGGCGCTGCGGGAGCTCGCGCGTCGTTTTGTGGTTGATGCGGAAACAAAGCGTGATGAGACCAGTGGTGAGCGTACTGAGCAGGCATTCCGTGCTGTTCAAAAGTATGGTGCCCGGGTTCGTTTGATTTATCGCGATACTGTTTTGAGGAGGATGACCGAGACTGAGCGTGATAGGCGTTTGACTGAAGAACGGGCAAGTCTAGATCAAGTGTTGGATGTTCCAGAGCAGGATTATTTGCGTAATACTCCTTTGACGAGGCGCGCGGTTTGCCTTCAGGAAGCAGATCATTTGAGGACTGAAGCGCATACTGAGGCTGATGCTTTGGGGAACAGGGAGGATGTCGCATTGTCAACGAGGATGCGCGTGCGTGAGGAGTGGCACTTGCGTGAAGTTGGTCGGCTGCGCCGTGCTTACTTTGATAGTAAGCTTCAGGGTGATGATGATGCTGTTTACTTGGATACGTTGAGGCGTTTGGGCGAGTTGCGTTACCAGCATTTTGATGATAATGCTGACCGTGACAATTCTGCATACCAGGATGAGGCGAAAACCCTGGTTGACGGCGTGATCGAAAGAGATTAATAGTGTTCTTCTTCTTTTAACTTTATGAATGCGTTGGTTGTTGGTGCTGGTCCTGCTGGAAGTGTTGTTGCTCTTGATTTGGCAAGTGCTGGTTTTTCTGTTGAGCTTTTTGAGGAGCACGAGCGGATTGGCAGACCGATTGCGTGCACAGGGATTGTCACAAAAGTGTTATTTGATTTTGTGAAAAAGGACCAATCTTTCATCATCAACGAGTTGGATGGGGTCAAAGTTTATGCTCCTTCTGGAAGGGTTGTTGACATTCCGTTGAAGGAGTTTGTTATTTGTCGTGACAAGTTTGACAATTTTTTAGCGAGACAGGCAGAGCATGCTGGTGTGAAAATTTCAGCACGGCATAAGTTTGTTGGCGTTAAGGATGGCAAGGCATTTTTTAAGCATGGCGAGCAAGTGATTAAGAAACAGTTCGACATTCTGGTTGGTGCTGATGGCCCGTTTTCTGCTGTTGGCAGGGCTGCTGGTTTGTTGGATGGCCGGCAATATTATGTTGGCTCGCAAGCAACGATTAAAGGAAATTATGATCCGAGGTGGTTTTTGACTTTTTTTGGTGGTTGCGCTCCTGGTTTTTTTGCTTGGGCTGTTCCGGAGAGTGAGAGCTTGGCAAGGGTTGGTGTTGCTACTAAAAAGCATGTTTACCAGTATTTTGAGTTGTTGCGGCAGAAATTTGGTGGTGAAATCATCGAGCGTCAGGCTGGCCCCATTCCTATTTATGATGGCGCGAAGCATGTGCAGAAGGGCAATATTTACTTGGTTGGTGATGCTGCTGGTGTGTGTAAAAACACTACTGGTGGCGGAATCATCACAGGCATCTGGTCTGCGCGCGCCCTGGTTGAGTGCTTAAAGTCTGGAAAGAGTTACTCTAAGGCGTTGAATCCTTTGCGTAGGGAGTTGTGGTTGCATGAGCATTTGCGTAATTATTTGGATAGGTTTTCTGATGCTGATTACGAAAGGCTTGTTGAGCTTATGCAGAAGCCTCGTGTGAAGCGTATTTTGTTTGACTATCCCCGCGAGTATCCTTCGAGATTCTTGTGGCGTCTGGCTTTGGCTGAGCCTCGTTTGTTGGCGTTTGCAAAGCACGCCTTAGGATGAAAGTGTAAGGTCTAAGGGTGAAGATTCTTCTTCCTACTACCTACGCACTACAAACTACCCACTGCACACAACCTGCCAACAGCCGATTGCCAATAGCCTACGTCCTAGTACCTACAACCTAACGCCTAATACCTTCCACCTTCATCCTTCGTCCTAGTACCTACAACCTTCATCCTTTCGCCTAATGGACAGCAACATTTTTAAGCTGCTTGCTGGTTGTGCGTGTTATGGACGAAAAGGAGTCAGGGAATTCATCTGCTGAAACACCGAATTCGAATAACGAACAACGAACGTCGAATAATGAGTCTATCGTTTCTGACAGCCAGGGGGCATTGTATGCCCTAAAAAAGGTGGCTCCTTACATGAGGAAAGCTGTTTCTTTTGCAAAAGGTCACGCTGTTTTGTTAGCTTTGTTGTTGGTTGTTGTTTTACAGTTTTTGCCGAATGGTAGTGGCACGTATCCGTGGGGCGGTTTGCACATGCGCATGTTGACGCAGGACTTGCCGTTTGCAGATGCTACTGCTGGTTCGAGTGTTGATAACTTCTTGCGCCAGCAGGCTACTGTTTTGGCTGGCCAGCAGTATCCTAATTTGCCTGATGCGAATCGTGCTCGTGTTATTGATGATTTGGTGAAGAAGTTGCGTTCTGAGGCTGGTGTTCAGTTTGAGAGCGAAAAGAGCAGATTGACTTCCGAGATTAAGAAGCATTTCCAGTATGAGAGTGATGGTGTGACTTATAATTACATGCCTGATATTGACCCGTATTTTTACTTGCGTTTAGCTAGGAATATTGTTGAAAAAGGCCAGGTGTATGATGAGTTGCGGAATGGCGAGGCTTGGGACAATCATATGTATGCTCCTGTTGGCTTGCCTGTTGATCCTTCTTGGCACCCGCACGTTATGGCTGCTTTATACTTCGTATTTTCGGTCTTTGACAAGAACATTACTGTGATGGAGGCTGCAAATTATCTTCCTATTGTGTTCATGTTTTTGTCGATTATTTTGGCGTTTTTGGTTGCTAATAGGGTTTCTGGTCCTTTGGGTGGTTTTTTTGCCGCTACTGCTCTTGCTGTTTTGCCTGCGATTACTGGCAGGACTTTGTTTGGTCATGCTGATACTGATATTTACCAGGTGTTTTTCCCGTTGCTTGTTGTTTGGCTTTTGTGTGAGGGTCTGGCTGCAAAGTCTTGGAAAGCGCAGGGTGTTTTTGCTTTGTTAACTGGTTTTTCGATTGCTTTGTATACTCGTTTTTGGTCGGGCTGGTGGTATTTGTTTGATTTTATCCTGGCTGCTTTGGCAGTTGCATTCGTTTTGGAGTTGTTTTTGCACGTGCGCAAACAGAATATACGCCAGGCTTTGCATAATTTCCACTTGCGTAAGTTTTTGGTTATCGGCGGAGTATTTTTTGCTGCTTGCCTGCTATTCGGCTGGTTGTTCATTGGTCTTGGTCCTTTTTTGGAGAGTGGTTTCCAGGGAGCTATTTCCTTTACTTCTATCAAAAATGCTGCGCGTCCTGACTTGTGGCCGAACGTTTACACTACTGTTGCTGAGCTGAATCCTAGCAGGTTTGATGATGTGGTTGCGTCTGTTGGTGGCACGTTGATGTTTGGCATTGCGCTTTTAGGTCTTGTTTTGTTGTTGATGAGGGTTGACGAGCATGGAAAGTTTGACGTTACTTACACTGTGTTGTTGTCTTTGTGGTTTTTAGGAACTACTTATGCTTCTTTGAAGGGTGTTCGTTTTATTTTGCTTATTGGTCCTGCGTTTGCTGTTGCTTTTGGTTCTGCTGCTGGCTTGTTGTATCAGCGTTTGGGTGGTTTTGGCGAGCGACAACTTCATATAAGCAAGCAGTTGACTGGCGCTTTGTTGATCGTGTTACTCGGCCTTGCCATTATTGGTCCTGTTCAGGCCGGTCCTCATATGGTCAAGGTTTCTTTTGCGGAATCAACTCGTGATGTTCCTATTGTTAATGATGCTTGGTGGAATGTTATGACTCAGATTAAGGATAAGTCTACGCCTGATGCTATTGTTAATTCTTGGTGGGACTTTGGTCATCATTTCAAGTACATTTCTGATCGTGCTGTGACGTTTGATGGTTCGACGCAGAACTCTCCTCAGGCGCACTGGATTGGTCGTGCTTTGCAGACTTCGAGTGAGCAGGAGGCTGTTGGTATTTTGCGCATGTTGGATTGTGGTGCGAATAACGCGTTTGATGCCGTGTTTAACGTGACTCAGGATCATTACCGTTCTGTTCAGATTGTTGAGGAGTTGATCATGCTGGACAAAGAGTCTGCTCGTAAAGTAGCAAAGCGCGAGGGTGTTCCAGAGAATGTTTTGTTGTTCACTCATTGTGATGCTCCTGAGGATTTTTTCATCACTAGTGCTGACATGGTTGGCAAGGCTGGTGTCTGGAGCCATTTTGGTATGTGGGATTTTGAGCGTGCTGAAGTATGGATAAAGTGGAAGGACTTGCCTGAGGGCGATGCTGTTCCTCAGATGGCGAAGCGGTTTAACTGGACTGAGGAGTACGCAGGTGAGATTTATAATCATGCTGTTGGTATTGGCTCTGAGGAGGAGGCTAACCAATGGATTAGTCCGTGGAATGGTTATATTGGCGAGCCTGCTTCTTGTGGTCCTGATGCTGGTTTGTTGAGGTGTGGGAGTGTAGCTATTAACGCTTCTGGTAAGTCTGCTTTGATTCAGGTCAGCCAGGGTTTGGCTTCTGCTGGCGAGCTTGTTGCTTATGATAAGAAGGGGAATGTTTCCAGGACAAAGTTGAATGGGGGTAATGCTGGTTTGGTTGTTTTGATGTGGCCGCGTGGTCGCGAAATGGTTGCCATGCCGGCTGTGAAGGATCTTTCAGAGAGCATGTTTACGCGGCTGTTCTACATGAACGGGCTTGGCTTGCGTAATTTCCGTCATTTCGCTGAAGATAACCAGTTGTTTGGTGGTAAGATTTCTGTTTGGAAGGTTGACTGGAATGGTCTTGAGCCTTTTGTTCCTGAGGACCTCAAGCCTAAGACAAAGGTTGAATCTGGTGCTTTGTTGAAGGTTGACTATATTGGCTGGACTGATAATGACCGAGTGTTTGATTCTAGCATTGTTAATTGGCAGTCTTTGAACGTGACTTCTGATACTTTGCTGACTTCTGAAGTGACAAAGCCTCTTGAGTTTGTGTTTGGGGAAGGGAAGTTGATTGCTGGTTTTGAGAGGCGTATTGAGAACATGACTGCTGGCCAGACGAGGACCATCGTTGTTCCGCCTGAAGAGGGTTATGGTGTTGATCCTGTTGCTCACCCGCTTGGCAATAAGACCTTGCACTTCAAGGTAAGATTGGTTTCAGTGCAGTAAGATTTTCGTCCTACAGCCCGAGTTTGTAGAGCGCAGTTGGTCGCCTACAACCCACACACTACTTACTGCATTCATCCTACAACCTAACTCCTAAAGAACAATAATCATTACTTCTCTTCCGCTGATGATTAGGATGAGTGCGAATAGTGCCATTACTGCTATTATGCTTGTGACTGCGAGTGTTGTCTGTTCCATACTTCGCCCTTCTTCCTAACACCTTCGTCCTAATGCCTGCAACCTAATACCTACACTCTTCGTCCTAATACCTACAAACTACACACAACTAACTACAAACTACTTGCCAATTCTATTATTCTTTGCTTGAATTGTTTTAAATACCTTTTGGGAAATCCTGCTCCTGCGCTTGGCGCGTGGCCTCCTGCGTTTGCATCGTCAAAGCCTATGATTGCTTGCTCTAGGAGGTTGTTGACAGGCGGATTTTTGCTGTTGTTGCGTGCGCTGACTTTGATGAACGGCAGTCCTGTGTTGATGAGTATTATTATGCGATCGGAATACTTTAACCCTAGTATTGTGCTTAGTGGACTGTTTATTCTATACTTGCTGGTTAATTCGTAAATGGAGAGTTTTCCGTGTTTTTCTGCTTTGGTTTTGAACGCAATTATGTGTTTGTTGAGTTCTTTGTCAATAATCTTTTTGTATTTTCCAAATGACGAGTTGAGTATGTCTTCTGGTGTGCTTGCTTTTGAGAATGCTTTGAATAGTTTTGGGACTAGGTTTTCGTCGTAGACTTCTGTGCTGCTGACTATTGAGGCTATTTCGCCAAGTTTTGTTTGGAATAGGTCTTTTTTTGGTTTGTCGTTATATTTTTTGAATACGTGTAATAGCCATCCTTTCCAGGGTGCTGTTGCTATGTCTGCTATGCTTGCAGCAGCAGCAAGCCATTCAAGGTCTTCTACGTCTATAACGCGTGCTGCTGCGTCTAATGCTAGTTTTGCAGTGCAGTATTGTGGAGGGTCTATGTCTGTGAAGAATTGTGGTTTGTATAAGATTGTCTTCTCGCTGCTGATGTCATGGTACACTTTGTGGTGGTCTACTACCAGTATGCTTGTTTTTTGTTCTAATTGTTTGATTGTTTCTGGGTCTTGGTCTGGGCTGAAGTCGCAAGTTATCAGGTGTGTTATTTTTTTGTTGTGTATTTGTTTTATGTTTTCTTGTGTTATTCCTTTTGTTTTGCGGTCGAGTGGTGTGTGGAGGTCTATTGGTTTGTTGCGTAGTCGTTGTATTGCTTTTGCAATTATCACCGCTGAGCTTATTCCGTCGCTGTCGCTGTCGTGGATTATGCAAACTTTGTCGTCTGGTGTGATGTCTGTGAAAAATCTGTCAACGCGTGATAGAAGTTCTTCGTTGTTCATCATGCTAATGGCCTCTGGCCGTGAGTGTAAATTGGCGCGAGAATGAGTTGTGGGTTCGCGCCAATGGAGGGGGGATGTCAGTATAAATGGCAGGTCCGTGAGGACCTACCTGAGTGATGTTTTGGCAACTTTCGTTGCCGTTGTGTTGTGATACGCCAGCTTGATACTCTTATTGTGGCGCAAGATTTATATATACTTATGGCACATAATGTACGGTTGTATATACAAAAAGGTGATGTGCAATGATTATTCGCAGATTGGTAAAGGCGGGACAAGCGTCGCATACTATTTCTCTTCCTAAAGAGTGGCTTGATCGTCATAAACTGAAAAAAGGAGACTTGGTTTATTTGCATGAGCGGGGAGACAAGGAGCTTGTCGTGACTCCTGAGTCCAAGCCTGACGAGCAGGCTCCTGCAAAGGAAATCGTGATTCCTGTTGATGACAAGGAAATGAGTACTATCGGCCGTGAGATAACAAGTGCTTACATTAACAATTATAACACGATTGTTTTGTCAGGCGACAGTATTACTGAGAAGACTAAGGACATTCGTAAGATGTTGCATGATTTTGTTGCTTTGGAAGTTGCTGATCAAACCAACAAGAGCATTATTGCGAAGGACTTGTTGAACTTGAAGGAGATTAGTGTTGACAAGACTTTGCGCAGGATGGACATGCTTGTTCGTAGCATGATTCAGGATTCTGTTGCTGCTCTCGACGATCCGAGTCTTGCTCAGAGCGTGCAGGTTCGTGATTATGAGGTCAACCGTGCGTACTTTTTGTTGTTGCGTTTGCTTAAGTCTGCTTTTTCGAACAAGCAGATTGCTGACTTGTTCCAATTGACGAACGAGAAGGTTTTGAGTTATTATTATTTGACTATTAACTTGGAGAATTTTGCAGATGCTGCAAAACAGCTTGTTGAGTACTTGGCTAAGGAGAAAAAGAAGGACAAGTTGAAGACTGTGTTTGGCCGTGTTGAAAAGTCTTATGTTGACGTGATGAAAGCTTACTTCACTAAGGACAAGAAGCTTGCCGACGCTGTTGCGTTAGATCGTGAAGCTTTGTTGAAAGAGGCAGGTGAGCTTCCAGCAGGCGTTGCTGAACTTTTCAGGACAATGATAACGTTGACGAATAACGTTGCACGACTGGTTATGGATGAGCAGTGAAGTTTTAGATGTTGTTGACGCGAACGACAATGTGGTTGGTCAAACTGACATGTCTGAGCTTTACGAGAAGAAGCTTCTTCATCGTATCGTGCACGTGTTCGTGATTCATCCAATGACTGGAGAGGTTTACTTTCAGAAGCGTTCTGATAGTAAGTCGTACTTACCTGGGTTTTATTGCACTTCTGCCGGTGGCCATGTGCGTTCTGGTGAGTCTTATGAGCGTGCTGCTATGCGCGAGTTGAAGGAAGAACTGGGACTTGAAGTTCCTGTGAAGAAGGTCCATCGGACGAATTTTGTGATTAATGGTCACGATAGATTTATCGAGCTATTCATCGCCTTCGCTGATTCGGGGATTGATTTTAAGGATGGTGAGGTGGCTTCTGGCCAGTTTTTCAGCATGGATGATGCTATGGAGCTGGTAAACAGTGGCGAGAAGATTCATCCTCAGCTTGATTTGTGTTTTAGATGGTTGTATGCGAATAAACACTTGGTTTCGAATAGCCAACAGCCAATCTTCGTCCTTCCGTCTTCTCCCTACAACCTACGTCCTAACACTTAAATGCCTACATCCTAATACCTACCACCTAAACCGAGCTTCCTTTCGTTGTCACGCTTTCCCTGATGCGCATGTGGTCCCTTTCCATTTCTTGTCTTGTCATGCGTCGTAAGCACAGGAATCTTGGCTCTCCTGTGCTTTTGAAGCTTTCTGGGACTGGTTCGGAGGCTATTGGCAGAAAGCCTGCTTTTCTCCACATTGCTTCTACGCGCGTGCGTTCTTCTAGTGTGCGGTAGAATGCGTATGTGTGGCCTCCTGGGCAGTTTGCTGTGTTGACTACGTTGCCTGTGATGTTATCGACAAGTACTAGAGAAAGACTGCTGATAGCGACAATTACGATTATTGCGAATAGTGCTGTGCGCATGAGAATAAAAGAAAAGATTTCCCGGGCGTTGTGCCTCGGGTTTTGTAAAAGTTACTTGTTCAAGCTTGCCGGGTACGGGTAGCTTGGCGGGCTTTGCTCGTCAAGTGGGTACTGGCCGATTGTTGGCGCAGGTGTTTCGACGTACATCGGGCTTGGTGTTCCCGGTGTTCTGCCTGACAATGGTGTTCCGTACACGATTTGCTCGTCTTCAGGTGTGTTCGCGAATTGTGGGATTCCTTCTCCTGGGCATAAGCATTGTCCGTAGAGTGGGAAGTTGTCCGCGATGTAGGTGAACTCTACTTGTCCTACTGGGACGAATCCACGTGCTCTGAATCTTTGTGTTTGCATTGCAACTTCGCTTTGTGATGCGCCGAATGCGAACGTGCATGGACTGTCACAGAATCCAGATGGTGCTTCTCCGAGTAATGTTGGAACTGCTCCTGCGCTTTTCTTAGCGCCTGAGAACATCAGCACTAGTCCGATGACGGCAATGATTGCGATGATGCCGAGAATAACAAGGGCCACTCCTTTGTGCTCGTCTTCCATACTATAATCACCTCATTTATTAACCTGATAGAAGGAGAATAACCGCTTCCTATATTTAAATGTTGCGCAGTATTATCTTTCCTTTTTCCTGAGCTTTTCAAAGCTTTGCCCTATATCAATGACGTACTTGCCGTCGTCTAGCTTGAATATTAATGGGCTGTCTGGTTGGAATAGTTTTACCAGGTCTAGTTCGTACTTGCCTGGCTTGCTTATTCTTACGCTTTCAAAGTCTAGAATTACAGGTGCGTCATTCGCTGGTTGTCCAATCAACTCTCGTACATCCTCTTCAATTTGTTGTTTTTGTTCTGGCTTCAGGTTAACATCTATGACTTTTTGTGCTTCTTGTAGTTTTTCTTTTTTGATGAAGAAGAACAGTCGTGCTCCGCACGTGCATCCTTTTAGGATTTCTTGCGCTCCATCTTCATAGAGCTTGCTGCATCTTACGCATTGGTGTGGCATGGTTTAGTGTGTTTGCGTGTTGCTTTTAATTGTTGCGTTGAGAAACTCTTGTAATGCCGCTCTGAATGTTGGCGCGAACTCGTTTGGGTTCTGGATGATCATTTTGTTTATTTCTTCTGCCGTGAATGCTTTGAGGTATTGTATTTCTGTCGGGTCAAGGGCGAGTTGTTTTGGGAGCGTTGTGGTGAACACTGCAAAGCGCGAGGGGTATTCTTGTCCGTTGTAGTTGAATGTGACGACGTGCGACAGCACAGCAGTTGTTCCGATTTCTTCTTGCATTTCTCTTTGTGCTGCTTGCTCGAATGTTTCGCCAGCGATTACTTTTCCGCCTACTGCACAGCACCAAGTGTCTGGGAAGGGGTGCTTGTCTTTCGCTCTCCTGCAGAGGACAAGTTTTTCTCCTTGTGTTGGAATTATAAGTGCTGCTTTGTGGCGGAACATGCGTTTTTTTAGTTCTGAGCGCGGATGAACCGCGATGGTATTTCCTTTTTCGTCTATCTCTTCAATGAGCTCTTCTGCCATTTTATTTCGCCAGCTTCATCCTTCCGCCTTCGTCCTAATACCTACGTCCTAACGCCTAATACCTACTTTCTTTTTTTTCTTTCTTGTGTGAGAAGTTCTATTTTGGTTGGGTCTTTGCGGATGCTTTTGACTATCGTGCTTGGTCCGATGATGGTGAGTCCTTGTTGTTCTCCCAGGAATAGTCCTACTAGATCGTGTTTGAATTTTTGCAGTCCATCTTGTGCTGTTTGTGATGGGTTGATGACTGCCAATTCTATGCCTTTGAATTCTTTGTTTATTTCTTCCATCGTGGTTTTGATTAGTTCTGCTTCTTCTTCTTTGCGTAATCTTCCTTGCAAAAGAACTATCTTGTTTTCTTTGGCTATAGTGAGCAGTTTTCGTATTCTTCCAAGAGAACTGAGCGTTTCGATTTCTGTGTAGGGCACTATGTGTAATGTTACCATTATCTACCTGCCAGCTCGAATAGTTTGTCGTAGAATGTTTCCATGTTTTTGCCGTATTTTGCTGAGATGCCTAGTACTTCGTATTGTGGGAATGCTGATTGTATGCGTTTTATGCTTGCCTTTTTGAGGTCTGATTTGTTCGCCACTATCATGACTGGTATGTTTCTTGCTGCAAGATTGCCTATAATAGTAACATTTACTTGGCTGTACGGGTCTTCTGTTGCGTCAAGAACTACCAGCACTGTGTCGACGTTGTCTAGCCATTTGATGCTTTCAATGACTCCTTTTGTTGCCTCTCGTGCTCGTTTTTTTGCCTTGCCTGCGCTCATACCTGTTTTCATGAAGTCTTCATAGTCTATTTTTGTAGCAATGCCTGGCGTGTCAACAAGATTGAATAGGAGTTCTTTGCCGTCTTTGCTTTTGATTGATATTTGTTCTTTGATGTTTATTTCGCGTGTTTCATGTGCTATTGGAGAAACCGCTCCCATTTCTTGCCCTAGCCAGTCCAGACAAATTTTGTTTGCTAGTGTTGTTTTTCCAGAGTTTGGTGGCCCGTAGAGGCCGAGCTTGAAGTTTTGTCTTGGACCTAGTTTGAATATCGTGGTGAAAAATTT